>CAZBIG010000221.1:0-5709 GCA_964491865.1 uncultured Neomegalonema sp.
CGCCGGCCGCGCGCCCGCGGCAAGTCGAGCAGCTCCAAGATCAGCCCCCCGGTCTCGGGCGTCGCCTCGAGCAGACGCACCGTCACCGTGTCGCCCAGGCGCAAGGCGACGCCCGAGCGCTCGCCCACAAGCTGGGCGCCGGCCTCGTCGAAGTGAAAATACTCGTCGCCGAGACGTCCGATCGGGACCAAGCCGTCCGCGCCGGTGTCGTCGAGCTTCACGAACAGGCCAAACCGCTGCACGCCCGAGATCCGGCCGGCGAACTGCGCGCCGGCGCGTTCCGCCAGATAGGCCGCGAGATACCGGTCGACCGTGTCGCGCTCCGCCTGCATCGACCGCCGCTCGGTCATCGAGATGTGCTCGCCCGTCGCGGCGAGATCGGCGGCCTCGTCCGGGCGCTGTCCGTCCGCGCCGAGCCCGAGCGCCGCGATCAAGCCGCGATGCACGGTCAAATCGGCGTAGCGCCGGATCGGCGATGTGAAATGAGCGTAGGCCCGCAGCGCCAGCCCGAAATGGCCGATCGGCTCGACCCCGTAATAGGCCTGGGTCTGCGCGCGCAGCACGGCCATGTTCACGAGTTCGGCGTGCGCGGTTTCGCGCGCCTGCGCCAACGCCTCGTTCAGGCGCCGGGTGGTCATCACCTGGCCCTTGGGCAGCGCGATCCCCACGGTCTCGAGCACCTCTCGCAGGGCGTCGATCTTGTCCGGATTAGGCTCTTCGTGGATGCGGTAGAGCACGGCGCGGTTGGCTTGCTGCAGGGTCTCCGCCGCGCAGACATTGGCCAGGATCATGAACTCTTCGATCAGCCGGTGCGCGTCGAACCGGTCCCGGAAGGCGATCGAGGCGACCGCGCCCGCGTCGTCCAACACCACCCGCCGCTCGGGCAGATCGAGGTCGAGCGGGCTGCGCGCGTCGCGCGCCCCGGCCGCGGCACGATAGGCCGAGAACAGCGGCGCGATCACCGTCTCGACCAGCGGCGCGGTCGCCGCGTCGGCGCGCCCGTCGGCCGCGGCTTGGGCTTGCTCATAGGTCAGGCTGGCCGCCGAGCGCATCAATCCCCGCACGAAACTGTGCCCGCGCTTGCGCCCGTCGGCGCCGAGAACCAGGCGCGCCGCCAAACACGGCCGGTCGACGCCCTCGTGCAGCGAGCACAAATCCCCGGACAGCCGCTCGGGCAGCATCGGCACCACGCGGTCGGGGAAATAGGTCGAGTTGCCCCGCTCTCGCGCCGCGCGGTCGAGCGCGCCGCCGGGGGCCACATAGGCCGCGACGTCGGCGATCGCGACCCACACGACCCAGCCGCCCGGGTTGGCCGGATCGCCGTCGGGCTCGGCGAAGACGGCGTCGTCATGGTCGCGCGCGTCCGCGGGGTCGATGGTGACCAAGGGCAGACGCCGCAGATCGGTCCGATCGCCAAGCGTCTCGATCGGCGCCGCCGCCTCGGCCTCCGCTTCGGCCTCGGGCGGGAACTCGATCGGCAGGCCTTGCTCGTGGATCGCGATCAGCGAGATCGCCCGCGGGGCCGTCGCGTCGCCCAGCACCTCGAGAACGCGCGCCTGGCGCAGCCCGTGGCGCCGGCCCGGCGACACCTCGATCTCGACCAGATCGCCCGAGCGGGCCCCGCCTGCGGCCCCGGCCGGAACGACGAACTCGTCCCCGCCCCTTTTGTCGACCGGCGCGACGCGCCCGCCGCCGGGACCATCGCGGAACACGCCCAAAGCCCGCACCGCGCCGCGGCCGAGCTTTTTCAGCAGCCGCGCCTCGTAAGCGTAGGCGCCGCCGTCCTCGAGCTTGCGCATCCGGCCGAGAAACCGGTCTCCCGGCCCGAGGGCCGGCTCGCCCGACTTCGGCGCCGCCACCACGATGGTCGGCGGATCGGCCTCTTCCGCCCAGTTCGCGGGCCGCGCGCGCAAATCGCCGTCGCCGTCGGGCGCGATCGCCTCTAACAGGGCGACCGGCGGCAGGTCCGCGGGCTCGCGATAGCGCTTGCGCCCGCCCTCGATCGCGCCCTCGTCGATCAGCTCGCGCAGCATCTGCTTCAACGCCACGCGGTCGGCCCCTTTCAGATTGAAGGCCTTGGCGAGATCGCGCTTGCCGAGCGGCTCGGGCTGCGCGCGCAAAAAGTCGAGCAGCGCCGCTTTCGACGGCAGGCCGGTCGGCTTCGCCCCGGATGATTTCGGCATGCGCTCTCCTGTTGGGCGAGCGGCGACGACCCCCGAGATCCTCGCGCGCCCTTGCTCGGCGTTCCGCCGCCCCGCCCCGCCGGGCGCTCCTGCCTAGGCTGTCGGAAGACGGCGGCGCAACCGGCGACATGGTCGGACCGAGACGATCGGCGAGTCGCCCCGGCGCAAGGCGACGGGCCGTCGCGGTGTGACGATTTTCACCCTTTCGCCGCAAAATCTAGAGCGCGCATCGCATATTTCTGCTAAGTGTTGAGTGGGAACGGCAGGAGGACGGACTGTGACGCATCACTTAGACCCGCAAGAACCACCCCGCGCGCGCGGCGAGAGCGACCCCGCCGCGCGGCCGCGTCCGGCCCAAGCGGCCAACAGCACCCCCGAGGAGGCGCTCGGCGCGCCCATCGTGGTCGGCGCGTTGCTGCTGGGCGGCACGCTGCTGGGCGCGGCGCTGATGGGCAAGCTGTTGAGCGGCGGCGGCGAGTAAGGCGACCCGCGCCGCGCCCCGGATCCGGCTTTGCGCCGAGCCCGACGCGCCGGCGCGAGAGAAGCCGGAGGGCCGGGAGAAGCGGGCCCGCCCGTCCGCCCTTGGCGCGGTCCGAGCCGCAGCGAAGCGCGCTGCGGCTACTTCTTTTTGCTCTTTTTCGCCTCGAGCAGCGCCACGCCCTCCTCGAGCGTGAGCGCCCCGGGGTCGCGTTCCTTGGGGATCGTGGCGTTGGTGCGGCCGTGCTTTACATACGGGCCGAACTTGCCGTCAAAAATCTCGATCGGTTTGCCGTTTTTCGGGTGGTCGCCGAGCACCCGGATCGGTTTCGCCGCCGCCCCGCGGCCGCCCTTGCCGCTTTTCTCGCGCTTCTCTGCGATCAGCACCACCGCGCGGTTCAGGCCGACGGTGAAGGTCTCGTCGAAGGATTCGAGGTTGGCGTAGGTGCCCTTGTGCTTGACGAAGGGCCCGAATTTGCCAAGCCCGGCGGTCACCGGCTCGCCGTCCTCGGGATGCGCGCCGATCTCGCGCGGCAGGCTCAGCAGCTTCAACGCCAGCGCCAAGTCGACGTCGTCGGCCTTGACGCCGTTCGGCAGCGAGCCGCGTTTGGGCTTCTCCTTGCCCACCGCTTCGCCGAGCTGGACGTACGGGCCGAAACGGCCCGACCGCAGCGTGACGTCGAGGCCGGTGTCCGGGTCCTGGCCGAGCAGCTTGCCGTCCGGCGTCGCCGCTTCGGGCGAGGTGTCGTCGCCGCCCAGCTGCCGGGTGTATTTGCATTCGGGGTAGTTCGAACACCCGATGAAGGCCCCGTAGCGACCGGGCTTCAGCGACAATTGACCCACCTGGCAGAGCGGACAGAGCCTGGGCGGCGCGCCGTCCTCGCGGGGCGGAAAGATGTGATCTTCGAGCGCCTCGTTGACCCGATCGATGACCTCGGCGTTCCGGAGTTTGAGCGTCTCCGAACAGGTCGTCTCGAATTCTTTCCAGAACTCTTCGAGCAGCTGTTTCCAGTCTTTCCGCCCGCCAGAGACGTCGTCGAGCCCTTCCTCCAGCCCCGCTGTGAAGTTATACTCGACATAACGCTTGAAAAAGTTCTCGAGGAAGGCGGTCACCAAGCGGCCTTTGTCTTCCGGATGCAGGCGGCCCTTTTCCTTCCGCACGTATTCCCGGTCCTGGATCACCGAGATGATCGAGGCGTAGGTAGAGGGACGGCCGATGCCGAGCTCCTCCATCTTCTTCACCAGCGCCGCCTCGGAGTAGCGCGGCGGCGGCTGGGTGAAGTGCTGCTCGGGGCTGATCTCTCCGCGCTTCAGCGCGTCGCCGGCCGCGATCGGAGGCAACCGGCCGCTGTCCTCGTCCTCGTCGCGGTCCTGCGCCGCGCGATCGTCGAAGCTTTCCTGGTAGAGCTTCAGAAAGCCGTCGAACTTCACCACCTGCCCGGTGGCCCGCAGGCCGACCGCCCCGTCGGGCGACCGGATCTCGACGGTGGTCCGCTCGAGCCGGGCGCGCTCCATCTGACACGCGATCGCGCGCTTCCAGATCAGGTCGTAGAGCTTGGCGTCCTCGGCCGCGACGTCGCTCAGCGTCTTCGGCGTTTTGGCCATCTCGGTCGGCCGGATGCACTCGTGCGCTTCTTGGGCGTTCTTCTGCTTCGACTTGTACATGCGGGGGCTTTTCGGCACATAGGCCGCACCGAACAGGTCTTTGATCGCGTCGCGCGCCGCCATCACCGCCTCGGGCGCCATGTCGACGCCGTCGGTCCGCATATAGGTGATGTGGCCGGCCTCGTAGAGCTTTTGGGCGCTCCGCATCGTCTGCGCCGGGCTCATGCCGATCTTGCGGCTCGCCTCTTGTTGCAAGGTCGAGGTCGTGAACGGCGGATACGGGTTGCGGGTCGCCGGCTTGGCTTCGACCGAATCGACCGCGAACTGGCGCGCCTCGATCGCCGCGACCGCCGCCATGGCCGCCCCTTCCGCGCCCAGCGAGAACTTATCGAGCTTCTCGCCGTTCAACAGCGTCAAGCGGGCCCGAAACGTCTCGCCCCCGGGCGTGTCGAAAGCGACCGTCACCGACCAGTATTCGCGCGCGACGAACTTCTCGATCTCCATCTCGCGCTCGACCACCAAGCGCAGCGCCACCGACTGCACCCGGCCCGCCGACTTGGCCCCGGGCAGCTTGCGCCACAACACCGGCGACAGCGTAAAGCCGACCAAATAATCGAGCGCCCGGCGCGCCAGATAGGCGTCGACCAAGGGCTGATCGATCTGGCGCGGGTTCTTCATCGCCTCGGTCACCGCCGACTTGGTGATGGCGTTGAAGACGACGCGCTCGACCTCGGCGGTCTTTTTCAGCGCGCGCCGCTTCCGCAGCGCTTCGAGCAGATGCCAGGAAATCGCCTCGCCTTCGCGGTCGGGGTCCGTGGCCAGGATAAGCTTGTCGTCGCTCTTCACGGCCTCGGCGATCGCCCGGACATGCTTGGCGCTTTTGCTGTCGACCTCCCACTCCATAGCGAAGCCCTCGTCAGGCTTTACCGAGCCGTCTTTCGGGGGCAGGTCGCGAACATGGCCGTACGAGGCCAAGACTGTGTAACCCTTTCCCAAATACTTGTTGATCGTCTTTGCTTTAGCGGGAGATTCGACGACGACAACGGCCATTTGCCCTACTGTTCCTTGGCGTATTTGAACAGGTGCGGGACCATGGGGGCGCGTCCGGGTCCTGTCAACCAAGCCTTCCGCAGCAGCCCGATCAAAGGGTCAACGCCTTCTTCATCGGATCGCGGCTAACTTGGCCGGTGGTGGCGGTCGCCGACGCCCTGTGTCGTCGGCGCGCCGCAGGCTCGTTGGAGACGCTGGATGCGTCTGGAATCGACCCGCTCCCCCGGCGCCGCCCGGTCGTCCGCGCGCTCGCGCCGCGGGGCGGATCGGCGCGTGTCGACGGAAGCGTCGCTCGCTGGGGCCGCGTCCCTCGCCGGGGCGGCGGCGTTGGGCGCGGCCTCGGCGGGGCTCGGCGCGGCGGCGCAGATCTATGGCGGCGGCGGCGCGACGGCGC
>CAZBIG010000222.1:0-4806 GCA_964491865.1 uncultured Neomegalonema sp.
GGCCGGCGCGCAGCTGTTCAGGGGCGGGTTATTCGAACTCGAAATCGTTGGCGTCGAGCTCGACCCCCTCGACGATGACGGTCATCTCGCCGAAGGCGAAGCTGCTGTCCGTTCCGTCATAGACGATCGTCGGCGCCGACGTCGCGCCCTGCAGCGCGATGACGTCCATGCCCTGGTCGAAATCGAGGATCACGTCCTGATCGCCGGCGTCATGCGCGCCGAACACGAAGGTGTCGCGCCCCGGGCCGCCGCGCAGCTGGTCGCTGCCCTGTTGCCCGTCGATCCGGTCGTTCTGGTTCCCGCCATAGAGGCTGTCTTTGCCGTGGCCGCCGAGGAGCGTGTCGGATCCGTCGCCGCCATACATCAGGTCGGCGTCGTCGCCGCCGTAAACCTGGTCGTCGCCAACGCCGCCGGAGAGGGTGTCGCCGCCCCGGCCGCCGACCAGAGCGTCCTCGCCGTCGTCGCCCGACAGGCTGTCGGCGCCGTCCCCGCCGAGCATCGCGTCGTCGCCAGCGTCGCCAAAGAGCCTGTCGTCGCCGTCGCCGCCCCGCAGGCCGTCGTCGCCGACGCCGCCGTCGAGCGTGTCGTCGCCGTCGCCGCCGTAAAGCAGGTCGTCGGCCTCGGCGCCCGCAAGGCTGTCGTTCCCCGCGCCGCCGAAGAGCTTGTTCGCGTCCGCGTCGCCGCTGACCGTGTCGTCTTGCGCGCCGCCGATCACGTCTTGAAAGCCAACCATGGTCTCGGCGTTGCCGAAGCCGTCGTTCGAGACCGCGCCGGCGCTCAAGTCGACGTCGACGCCCGCGCCCGCGTCTTCGGACGCGGCCCAGACGTCGCGCCCCGCGCCGCCGTCGAGCGTGTCGACGCCGTCGCCGCCCGTCAGAGTGTCGTCGCCGACGCCGCCCGACACGCTGTCGCCGTCGCCGCCGCCGTAAAGCGCGTCGTCCCCGGCGCCGCCGTACAGGGCGTCGCGGCCGGCCTCGCCCAACAGCACGTCGTCGCCGACGCGACCTTTCAGGCTGTCATTGTGGTCGCCGCCCTCGAGCGTATCGTCGCCGAGGCCGCCGTCGAGCGCGTCGTCATCGCGACCGCCCTCGAGATGATCGTCGCCGCGTCCGCCGAACAGGCTGTCGCTCTGCCAGTCGCCCATCAGCGTGTCGGCGCCGTCGCCGCCATAGATCGTGTCGCGGCCGTCGCCGCTCTGCAGCGAATCGTCGCCCGCGCCGCCATCGACCCGATCGTCGTGGCCGCCGCTCCGGATCGTATCGTGACCCTCGCCGCCATAGGCGACGTTGCGGCCGCCGCCCGCGTCGATCAGGTCGTCGCCGACGCCGCCGTCGAGCGTGTCGTCGTCATCGCCGCCATACAGCGCGTCGTCGTCCCAACCGCCGTAGAGCGCGTCGTCGCCGTCGCCCCCGACCAGGGTGTCGTCGCCGAAGCCGCCCTGGAACGCGTCGCGGCCCGAGCCGCCCGTGCGCGTCTCCGATTCGAAGACGAAATCGCTGGCCTCGAGCTCGACGCCTGAGACGGTGACCGTCATGCCGCCGACCGCGAAGCTGCTGTCCTCGCCGTCATAGTCGATCGTGGGGGCCACCGTCGCGTCGTGAAGCGAAATGAGATCCGCGCCCTGGTCGAAATCGATGATCACGTCCTGGTCGTTGGCGTCGTGCGCGCTGAACACGAAGACGTCGCGCCCGGCCCCGCCGTGCAGCTCGTCGTCGCCGCGCCGCCCGTCGAGACGGTCGTCGTCGCTCTGGCCGTAAAGCGTGTCGACGCCGTCGCCGCCGTCGAGCGTGTCCCGCCCGTCGTTGCCGAACATCAAATCATTGCCGCGCCCGCCAAAGACGGCGTCGTCCCCTTTGCCGCCGTCGAGATCGTCATGTCCGCCTTCGCCGTAGACGACCCCGTCGCCCCTGTCGCCGTCGAGCGTGTCGTTATAGGCGCCGCCGACGACGTCTTCGATGCTGTCGATGGTCTCGGCGTTGCCGAAGCCGTCGTCGAACACGGTGTTCTTGCCGAGATCGACGCGCGCGCCGCCGGTCGCCTCGGACGCCGCGACCCAAACGTCGCGGCCACGCCCGCCGACCAAGGTGTCGACGCCGTCGCCGCCCGTCAGGGTGTCGTCGCCGTCGCCGCCGTCGACGCTGTCGCGGCCGGAGCCGCCGTCGAGCCGGTCATTGTCGTCTCCGCCATAGAGCGTGTCGTTGTCGGCCCCGCCGTAGATAACGTCGTCGCCTTTGTTGCCGCGATAGGTGTCGTCCCCCGCGTCGCCTTCGGCGTAATCGTTCCCGGCCCCCAAACGCGCCCAGTCATCGAAATAGGTGCGAGACGCGTTTGTCCCGTCTCCGCCGCCATAGACTTCGTCATCGCCTTTGCCCATGTGCAGCTCGCCACGGCTTTCGTTCAAATAGGCGACATCGTCTCCGTCCCGCAGGTCATAGTGATTGGAATTTGTGGTCGACACGGTGAGCGTGTTGTCATCGTGAGTCATCCTGATGTCATATTTGTTTTTATTGTTGACTTGCCAAGATGCGGGAATTTGGTAGTCAAAATTGTTGGTAATGGTTACAGCTAAATCTTCGTTGATTCGCGCGTCAACAATGTGCTTTCGGTCCCAACGTCCTCCGCTCGACCAATATCCATCATGTTCGGCGACATTTTCGTCCGCGAAAACGACCCTGATTCCATCAACAGTCGCAGCAAAAGAAGGCATTTCTCATTTCTCCTGGATATTGAAGCTTACCCCCATCGAGTTAAATTAAAAAACATGCCAGATTGGCAATGATCCCGATCACAGAGCGAGCCAATAAGTTTGATCTTTTGGAAGCCTCAAGCCGCATTTACGATCAACGCAAATCACCAACAAAACACTCAGACAAAATAAAAAATAATCTCAAATCGACCAAACCAACCACGACGAAGCCGCGCGCAATTTTAATCTTTATCAAAAGTACTGCCGGATTTCTAAGTTTTGCGGCGCGGCCTTGGTCGGGAGGCGCCCCACAATCGGGC
Organism: uncultured Neomegalonema sp.; assembly: GCA_964491865.1. Classification (GTDB taxonomy): domain Bacteria; phylum Pseudomonadota; class Alphaproteobacteria; order Rhodobacterales; family Rhodobacteraceae; genus JBCBRF01. The sequence goes on from CAZBIG010000222.1 coordinate 3,007, forward strand.
GCTCCCCGAGGGGCCCGGGGACCGGCGCGGCGGAGAGTGTCGCGCCGGCGCCGTCGCGCGACCGACCGTCTCTGATGTCAGCGACGGCGCTGCACGGACGACGGGCTCGACCCGAGCCCGACCCGGCCTCGACCGCGTCGGCGCCTCGGTTGCGCCCCATAACCCGTCTCCCCGCACGCCTTGACCGGAGCGCGATGCGCGGACGGCCGGAAGGGGACGTGGCGACCGCCGGCCCGGGCGGCTGAGAGCCCGGGCCGGCGCGCAAGTTCGACGCAGCGGCTTATTCGAACTCGAAATCGGCGCTGTTCAGCTCGACTCCCTCGACGATGACGGTCATCTCACCGAAGGCGAAGCTGCTGTTCCCGTTCTCGAAGGCCACCGACACGAAAGTCGCGCCCTGCAACGCGATGATGTCCTTGCCCTGCTCGAAATCGAGGATCACGTCCTGATCGCCAGCGTCATGCGCGCCGAACACGAACGTGTCGCGCCCGGCGGCGCCGCGCAGCTGGTCGCTGCCCTGCTGCCCGTCGATGCGGTCGCCATGCTTGTTGCCGTTCAGGTTGTCGTCGCCGGCCCCGCCGAGAAGCGTGTCGGATCCGTCGCCGCCATACACCAAGTCGAGACCTGCGCTCCCCTCGAGACGGTCGTCGCCGTCTTCGCCGAACAGCGTGTCGTCGCCGACGCCGCCGTCGAGCGTGTCGTCGTCGGCGCCGCCGTTCATCTCGTCGTCGCCGGCGCCGCCGTCCATCAGATCGGCCCCCGTTCCGCCGACCAGGCTGTCGCGGCCGTCGCCGCCCGAAAGCGTGTCCTGATCCTCGTTGCCCAGCAGAAGGTCGTCGCCGTCGCCGCCGTCGAGCGTGTCGTCGCCGGCGCCGCCGAACAGCACGTCCTGACCCGCGTCGCCGGACACCGCGTCGTCGCCGCCGAACCCGTAGACCTCGTCGTCGCCGTCGCCGCCCGCCGCGACATCGTCGGCGTCGTCCGCGGCGCCGAGGCTGATCTCGTCGTCGCCCTCGCCGCCGTAAACATGGTCGGCGCCCAGATCGCCCTCGATCACGTCGGCGCCCGCGCCGCCCCACAGCGTGTCGTCGCCCTCGCCGCCCAAAAGGCTGTCCTCGCCGTCGCCGCCTTGGGCCTCGTCGCGACCGGCGCCGCCCTGCAGCGTGTCGTCGCCCGAGCCGCCCCACAGCGTGTCGTCGCCGTCGCCGCCGCCCAAATAGTCATTATCCGCCCCGCCCGACAGCGCGTCGTCGCCGCCGTCGCCGAACAGATCATCTTCGCCGGCGCCGCCCGAGAGAACGTCGTCGCCGTCGCCCCCGCTCAGCAGGTCGCCGCCCTCGCCGCCATAGAGCGTGTCGTCGCTCGCGCCGCCGAGGAGCGTGCTGATGCCGCCGCCGCCGTTTGAGGCGTCGAAGTCGCTTCCCTCAAGAACAACGCCCCTCACCGTGACGGTCATGGCGCCGAACGCGAAGCTGCTGTCCCCATTTTCCACGGTGATCGAGCGGGGGACCGCACCATTGAGCAAAATCTTGTCCAGACCCTGATCGAAATCGAGGATCACATCATGGTCGCTTTCGTCATGCGCGCCGAAGACGAAGATGTCGTTTCCGGGGCCGCCGCGCAGCAGGTCGCTGCCCAATTGCCCGTCAATACGGTCGCCTTGGCTCCCGCCATGTAGGCTGTCGTCGCCGGCGCCGCCGTTGAGCGTGTCCGAGCCGTCGCCGCCCGAAAGCGTGTCCTGATCGTCGTTGCCCAGCAGAAGGTCGTCGCCGTCGCCGCCGTCGAGCGTGTCGTCGCCGG
>CAZBIG010000222.1:4906-5708 GCA_964491865.1 uncultured Neomegalonema sp.
CCCGCCCGACAGCGCGTCGTCGCCGCCGTCGCCGAACAGATCATCTTCGCCGGCGTCGCCCGAGAGGACGTCGTCGCCGTCGCCCCCGCTCAGCAGGTCGCCCCCGTCGCCGCCGGAGAGCGCGTCGTCGCTGTCGTCTCCGTAAAGACGGTCGTGGCCCTGCTCCCCTTCCAGCGTATCGTCGCCATGCCCGCCATAGAGCGTGTCTGAGCCGTCGCGGCCCCAAAGCTGGTCATGGCCGCCTACGCCGTTCAACACGTCGTCGCCGGCTCCGCCGTAAAGCTTCTCGGAGAACCCCAGATCTTCGACGGACACCCGATCGCCCGACACGATCGCCCGCTTCTCATCGCGGACGAACAGCGCCGAGCGACCGTCCTCCGTCTCGATCCGCACGTCGGCCGCCGTCGTTGTCAGCGCGGAGAAGTAGATAAAATCGACGCCGGAGCTGAAGCCGGTGATCTCGTCGACTTCGCCCGAGCCCTCCGACGCGATCATGAACACGTCCCGCCCAGCGCCGCCGACCAGCGTGTCGCGCCCGGCTCCGCCGTCGAGCGTGTCGTCGCCGTCGCCGCCATACAGGGCGTCCGCATGGGCGCCGCCGTACAGCGCGTCGTCGCCCGGCCCGCCCTCGAGCGTGTCGCGCCCGGCGTCGCCCAGCAGCACGTCGTCGCCGGCATGACCTTCGAGCCGGTCGTCGCCGTGTTCGCCGCGCATGGTGTCGTCGCCCCAGGCGCCGTCGAGCGTGTCGTCGAAATCGCCGCCGTTCATCTCGTCGTCGCCCCACCCGCCGTTCAGCAGGTCG
>CAZBIG010000223.1:0-5642 GCA_964491865.1 uncultured Neomegalonema sp.
GTGGCGATCGCCCGCGCGATGCACAGACGCTGCTGCTGGCCGCCCGACAGGCCGGTGCCGGGCTCGTCCATACGGTCTTTCACTTCGTCCCACATGGCGGCGCGCCGAAGCGACTGCTCGACCACGTCGTCCAGGTCCGACTTTTTGTCGACAAGGCCATGGATCCGCGGGCCATAGGCGACGTTGTCGTAGATCGACTTCGGGAACGGGTTCGGCTTTTGGAACACCATGCCGACGCGCGCCCGCAGCTGCACCGGATCCACGTCGCGGGCGTAGATGTCTTCGCCGTCGAGCAAGATCTGCCCTTCGATCCGCGCCACGTCGATCGTGTCGTTCATGCGGTTCAGGCAGCGCAGGAAAGTCGACTTCCCGCAACCCGACGGCCCGATGAACGCCGTCACGGTGCGATCTTCGATATCCATCGACACCGACTTGATCGCCTGGGTGTCGCCGTAAAAAACGTCGACGTTTTTCGAGACCATTTTGATTGTCGGCGCGCCGTTAGCCGGCGCAGCGGACGTGGTTTCGACAACAGTTTGTTCGCTCATCTTGCGTTCCCCTTGAACCAGTCGCGGCGCGAAAGAACGGCGCCGGCGTTACATTGCGTTCGCGCGCCCGGCCCCACCCCCCCGCCCCGCGCCCGCAACCCACCCCCCCCCCAACGCGCGGGAGGGGGGGGGGGGCCGGGGGCGGGGCGGGCCGGGGCCGCCCGCCGCCGGCCCCCCCCCCCCCCCCCGCTTCCGATCACCAACGCCGCTCGAAGCGCTTGCGCAGAAACACAGCCATGGCGTTCATCGCGATCAGGAACAGCAACAGCACCACGATCGCAGCCGAGGTTTTAAACTCGAACAGCTGCTCAGGATAGTCGGACCACAGATAGATCAGCGCCGGCATCACAGCCGTGGTGTCGGTCACCCCCTGAGGAATATTGCCGAAGAAGCCGACCATCCCGACCATCAGCACCGGCGCCGTCTCGCCGAGCGCCTGCGCCATGCCGATAATCGTGCCGGTCATGATCCCCGGCATCGCCAGCGGCAGAACGTGGTGCATCACGGTCTGAACCTTCGAGGCCCCAAGGCCGAGCGCGGCCGATCGGATCGACGGCGGCACCGCGCGGATCGAGGCGCGGCCGGCGATGATGATCGTCGGCAGCGTCATGAGCGCCAGCACGATCCCGCCGACAAACGCCGCGGAGCGATACTCGGCGAACCAACCGCCGACCCGGATGACGCTGTCTCCGATCGGGATCTCGAAGCCCGACAGCAGCAGCAGCAGCCCGAACAGACCGAAGATGATCGATGGGATCGCGGCCAGGTTGTTGATGTTCACTTCGATCAGATCGGTGAAGGCGTTCTTCGGCGCGAACTCCTCGAGATAGATCGCCGCCATGACGCCGACCGGAAAAGCGATCGAGAACGTGACCACCATCGTCCAGAAGGTGCCCACGATGCCGCCCCACACGCCGGCGAGCTCGGCCTCGCGCGAGTCTTTGTTGGTGAGCAAGCCCCAGTTCGCTTTGCTGATCACCGACCCCTTCGCCTCGAGGGCTTCGAGCCAGGCGATCTGCTGGTCCGAGAGCCGGCGGCCGCTCTCCGGCAGTTCGAGCACTGCGATCTGCCACGCGCCCGCGCCCGACGCCGCGTCGCTGTCGAGCGGCAGCAGCACTTCGCCGACCGCGCGCTCGTTATCGACGCTGGTCAACTTGACGACGCCGCCGTTCAGATAAACCAGCACCGAGGGCAGGTTGTCGTCGAGCTGCTCGGGACCGCCCGGCAACTCGGCGCGCCGCCGAAGATCGTCGACCTCCGCTTGGAAGCGATCGCGCTCCGACGTGAAGCGCTGAAGCGACGACTGCAGTTCGGCGCGCTCTTCTTGGCTCAGATCTTCTTCTTCAAGACGCTCGGCCGTCACCGCGACCGCGCGCTCGTTCCGCGCGACCTGGCGCGCGAGGCGGTCGGCCTCCCGGTTCAGAAACCGCTTAGTGCGCGCCAGCGCCGGACCGAACTCGTTGGTGTTGACGAACAGTTCGACATTTCCGTCGCTCTGGAACACAGGGGTCAGCTCGCCCGCCCCCGGCGTCCGATCCAGCTCGCCGAACGCCCCTTTGAAGTACAGTTGGGCGTGGTCGGAGAGCGGGGCGGCGAAATTCTCGATGGTGTCGCCCGCCGACACGTCGCCCGCCGTGAAGCGCTGGAACAGCCGGTCGACGCCCCCGCCCGAGAGCAGAGCGGTGGCCTCGGAGCGGTTCTCGTCGGTCACGCCCGCCAACTGGGCGAGAAACGCCTCTTCGGTGGCGGCCGCCACGTCGCCGTATTGCGACTGGAAGATCACGGTGTCCCGCGACAAGTAACCGGCGTCGATGCCGATTTTGTTGTCTTCGATCGCCTGGGTCGCGTCGAAAGCGTCATCGGCGAAAGTCACCTCGAGGGTCGCGTCATACTCGAAGACCGCCGACGCCGCCTTGCTGCCGATCGACACCGCCAAGGTCAGCAGCGCCGTCAGGGCGGCGAGGATCGCGACGATCCCGAAAAACTTCAGCCGGGTCTCCGAGGCGTGACGCCGACGGAGGTATTTTTTGGCCGCGTCCGAGGTGTGGTACGCGGAAAGGGCCTTCATATCGACCATAGCGAACGTCCCCCCGGATTTTAGTCGTACAATTCGCGGTACTTGCGCACGATGCGCAGCGCGATGATGTTCAGGATCAGCGTCACGGTGAACAGCGCGAAGCCGAGCGTGAACGCGGGGCCCGCGGCCAGATCCGCCTCGGTGTCGCCCACGATCAGCTGGACGATCTGCACCGTCACCGTCGTCATCGCCTCAAGCGGGTTGGCGGTGAGGTTCGGACCCTGGCCGGCCGCCATCACGACGATCATGGTTTCGCCGATCGCGCGCGACACGCCGAGAATGACCGCCGAGATGATCCCCGGCAGCGCCGCCGGCAGGATGACCTTGCGGATGGTCTCGGCCTTGGTGGCGCCGAGACCGTAGGACCCGTCGCGCAAGCTCTGCGGCACCGCGTTGATCACGTCGTCGGACAGCGACGAGATGAAGGGGATGATCATGATCCCCATCACGATGCCCGCAGTGAGCGCGCTTTCCGACGCGACCTCGAGCCCGAGCGCCTCGCCGGTGCTGCGGATGAAGGGGGCCACGGTGATGGCCGCGAAGAAGCCGTAGACCACCGTCGGGATGCCCGCCAGGATCTCGAGCATCGGCTTCGCCCAAGCCCGCACCGTCGGCGTCGCGTAATCCGACAGGTAAATCGCCGCCATCAGGCCGATCGGCACGGCGACCAGCAACGCCATCAGCGAGAACATCAACGTGCCGGACACCAGGGGCAGCCAGCCCACATCGCCCTCGTCGATAAAGGCCGGGCTGGCGCGCTGGTTCGCCAGGGGGTTCCAGTTGGTGCCGAAGAAAAACTTCGTAATGTCCCAGTCCAGCGTCTCGCTGGCGAAGGCCAGGGTTTCGCCGACCAGCGACAGCACGATGCCCAGGGTCGTGACGATCGCCACCGCCGCCGCGCTCAGCAAGATGTTCTGGATGAAGCGCTCGCTGCGGTTCCGCGCGCGGAAGCTGGCGGACACCTGCGAGAAGGTGATGAACGCCGTCGCCAGCGCCGCCGCCAGGGCGAGGCCCGAGACCGCGAACTGGCGCAGCTGCGACAGGCCGCCGTAATCGTACGCGAGGGCCAGCCGCACGCGGTCGACCCGCGACGGGGTCCGCCCCTCGGCGAGCGCGGCGGCGTCCGCGATGTAGAGGTCGCGCTCGATCTCGCGCAGCGGCGCGTCCGCCACGCCCTCCGCCACCATCTGATCGCCCCCGCGTTGCGAAACGAAGGTTTGAAGCGCCTCCGCTTTGAACGCCGCGCGCGCGTCGGACCCCGCCTGCAGCCGCTCCAGCGCCTCGGAGGCGGGGATCGGCGCCGACAGGCGCCCGATCGCGTCATCGGGCAGACCGCCGTTCTGATAAGCCTCGATCCGAGACTGCATCTGACCGTCGACGTAGCTGGTGAAGCCGAGCGACGCGGTCACGAGCACGCCTAACCCGATAAGCGCCGTCCACATCGCCGCGTAAAGGCCGTGATAGGACGGCCGTGAGTGCAAGTTCTTAAGCGCGCCGCCGGCCGAGCGCACCGCTCGGGCGCGGGCCAGCATATAGATTACCACGCTTAAGACGACGATGGCCAAGCCCGTCGCGCTGATCATAACGAACCACCCCTGTTTTCACGCCGACCGCGGGCGTTCCCGAGGTGAGCGCTGCGTACAACCCCAAGAAATTCTCAAAATAATAGTGTACAATAAGAAAAGCGCCCCGCCCGAAGGCGGGGCGCTCGAAGACCGACCTTACTTCAGGTCGCTCTTGCTCAGCTCGGTGAGCGAGAGAACCTTCTTACGGTTCGCCTCGAAGGTCTCAGCCGGAAGCGGGATCAGGCCGACCGTCGAGAGGTAGCCGCCGTTGCCGGCCGCCTTCGGCGAGGTGAACTCGGCCACGTACTCCATGATGCCCGGGATGACGCCGATGTGAGCCTTCTTGATGTAGAAGTACAGCGAGCGCGACACCGGGTACGAGCCGTCGGCGATGTTGTCGAAGGTCGGCTCAACGCCGCCGACCGACGCGCCTTTGATCTTGTCGGCGTTCTGGTCGAGGAACGAGAAGCCGAAGACGCCGACGCCGTTCTTGTTGGCAACCAGCTTCTGCACGATGAGGTTGTCGTTCTCGCCGGCGTCCATGTAGGCGCCGTCTTCACGGATTTCCGTGCAGGCGTCCTCGTCGTCGACCTGGCAGCCTTCTTCCATGACGAGCTCTTCGAACGCGTCACGGGTGCCCGACGACGGCGGCGGGCCGAGGACTTCGATCTTGATCGCCGGCAGCGACGGATCGATGTCGTTCCAGTTGGTCGGCTTCGGGCCGGCGGCGGCCAGAGCGGTCCACAGCTGCTCGCGGGTGACCGAGAAGTCCGGGCCCGACTTGGCGTTGGCGACGACGATGCCGTCATAGCCGACGACGTTTTCGACGATCGCGGTCACACCGTTGCTGGCGCAGGTGTCGATTTCCTTCGACTTGATGCGGCGCGAAGCGTTGGTGATGTCCGGGTGCTCGGCGCCGACGCCGGCGCAGAACAGCTTCAGGCCGCCGCCCGAGCCGGTCGACTCGACGTCAGGCTGCTTGAAGTTCGGGTTCTTGCCGAACTGCTCGGCGACTTTGGTCGCGAACGGGAAAACCGTCGACGAACCGACGATCTTGATCTGGTCGCGCGCCATGGCCGAGCCGGCGAAGGCGACGGTCGCGGCGGCCGCGAGGGCGATGCCGAAACGAGTCATTTTCACGGGTATTCTCCCCTATTCGGTAATCGAGCGAAGCGAGAAAATTTCGTAAATTTCCTCTCCGCTCCGGCGCGGAACCTAAGAGCGGCTCGCGACCGGATAATGACCGTTGCGTAACGATTATATTTCGGTCTTGGGCCAAATTCGCCCAAAACCCATAATAGGTATAGATAAAACAGGAAAATTTACCGATGCCCGCCGTCGCTCCGGGGCGACCGCGGCCGCAGCGCAGGCGTCGAGGGGGCTGACGGGGCGCGCGGGGCGCGGTTTCGGCGGCCCGCGGCGCGGCCCTCAGCTCGACTCGGCGTCGACGCC
>CAZBIG010000224.1:0-5590 GCA_964491865.1 uncultured Neomegalonema sp.
GGGCAGCGCACGCCCTTCGGCACATAGACGAACGACCCGTCGGAGAACACCGCCGCGTTCAAGGTGGCGTATTTGTTGTCACGGTTCGAGATCACCGTGCCAAGATATTTGCGCACCAGTTCGGGATGCTTGGCCACCGCCTCGGAGATCGAACAGAAGATCACCCCGGCCTTTTCGAGCTCGTCCTTGAAGGTCGTGGCGACCGACACGCTGTCGAACACCGCGTCGACGGCGACCTTGCGGCCCGAGTACGCCCCGTCGCGCCCGTCCGCCGGAGCCGCGCCCGCGCCCTCGACGCCGGCCAAAATCATCTGTTCGCGGAGCGGAATCCCCAGCTTTTCATAGGTGCGGAGCAATTCCGGATCGACGTCATCCAAGCTTTGCGGCTTTTCCTTAAAGTTTTTGGGTTGAGCGTAATAATATTGCTCTTGATAGTCGATCTCCGGATAGCTCAGCATCGCCCAGTCGGGTTCGGGCATGCCCAGCCAACGCTGATAGGCTTCGAGGCGCCAAGCGAGCAGCCATTCCGGTTCGTTCTTCTTCGCCGAGATCAGACGAACGATGTCCTCGTTCAAGCCCTTCGGCGCGTACTCGGTCTCGATATCGGTTTCGAAACCGTATTTGTACTTTTCACCGAGCGCTTTGACCTTCTCAACCGTCTCACGCTCGACGCCGTCGCGGATTTCGATCTCTTCAAGCGCCATGGCGGCTCTCCTTGGTCTGGTCGCGGTCGGGTCGCGGCCGCGCCGGCGCGCGGCGCGCCGGTCGACCCGCGACACCCTGTCCTCTTGGGAGTACTTACACCACCTGACGCAAAAACCAAGCGGCGCAGTCGGTTTAAGCGCGACGGCGCGCCCGCCACCGTCGATAGGCGTCGATCCAGGCGGCCGCGAAAGCGTCGATCTCGGCGTCGGTGGTGGCGGGGCCGATCGAGACCCGAAGCGCCGAGGCGGCGGCGGCGGGCGCGACCCCCATCGCCTCGAGCACGGGGCTCGCGCGCAGCTTGCCGCTCGAGCAGGCGCTGCCCGCGCTCACCGCAAAACCGGCGAGATCCATCAGCATCACCTGGGTCTCGCCGCGCCAGCCTGGCGCGGCGAAATGCAGCGTGTTCGGCAAGCGCGGCGCGTCCGCCCCGAACACGATCACGTCCGGCGCCGCGTCGCGCAGCGCGGCCTCGAGCCGGTCGCGTCGCTCGGCCGCCGCGTCCCAGACGCCGCGTTCGAGATCGCGCAGCGCCGCGTCGGCGGCGGCCCCCGCCCCGGCGATCGCGGCCACGTTCTCGGTGCCCGACCGGAACCCGCGCTCTTGGCCGCCGCCGGTCAGCAGAGGCGCGTACACCGCGGCGGGATCGGCCGCCACCGCGCCGACGCCCTTCGGCCCGCCGAACTTGTGCGCCGACAGGATCGCGTAGTCGATCGCCAGATCGCGCGCCGAGAAGGGCTGTTTGCCGATCGCCTGCGTCGCGTCGCAGAGCAGCCGCCAGTCGCCCCCCGCCCGGCGGCCCAGCCGCTCGGCCGCCTCGGCGACGGGTTGGACCACCCCGGTCTCGCCGCTGGCGGCGCAGAGGCACAGCAGCCCGCGCCCCGGCGCGCCCCCCGCCTCCGACAGCGCGCCCGGATCCAGCCGCGCGGCGTCGACGCGGCCGTCCGCGCGCACGGCGTCGAGCGTCAGGTCCGCCTGAGCCCGCACCGCGTCATGCTCGACGGCCGACGCGGCCACCCGGGACCAGCCCATGCGCCCGACCAGAGCGGCGGCTTCGGTTGCGCCGCTGGTGAAAATGATCTCGTCAGGCGCGACCCCGACCAGCCGCGCCAGCTGGACGCGCGCCTGTTCGACGATCGCCCGGGCGGCCCGCCCCTCGGCATGCGCGGCCGAGGGGTTGCCCACCGCGTCCATCGCCGCCAGCATCGCGGCGCGCGCCTCGGGGCGGAGCGGCGCGGCGGCGTTCCAGTCGAGATAGACGCGGGCGGTGGTCATCGCGGGGCGGGCCTTTCGCAGCGCCGACCGGCTCAGGCGTCGGCGGGGCGTCGCGCGTCCTCGAGCGCGGCTTCGAAGTTCGGCAGCGCGTTGCAGGGGGTGACGCGTTTGGCGATCACGTCCGCCAGCGTGATCTCGTGCAGCAGCAAATAGACCTGCGCCGACAAACGCTCCCACAGATCATGCGTCAGACAGGCGGCCCGCGACCCCGCGCAACCGGCCCCCACCTCGCCGTCGCACTCGGCCGCCGCGCGCAAAGTCTCGTCGACCGCGGACATGATCTCCGAGATCCGGGTCTCGGCCGCCGGCTTCGCCAGCCGGTATCCGCCGCCCGGTCCGCGCACGCTCGAGACCAGCTTCGCTTTTCTCAGCCGCGCGAACAGCTGCTCGAGATAGGCGAGCGAGATGTCCTGACGCTGCGAGATTTCCGCGAGCGTCACCAGCGGCGCGCCCCCCGGCGCCGACGCGGCGCCGTGGCTTTCGAGATGCAGGGCGATGTCGGCCATCGCGGTCACCGCGTAGCGGCCTTTGGTGCTGAGTTTCATCGCCTTTCCCCGTTTCGCAGGGCCTGTCGGGCGCGCGACGCCCCGGGGCGCGCGGACCCGACCGCCGCCCGATGCGCCGAAGCCGCAGTCAAGCGGTTCGGCGCGCTTTGTTGACGGGCCTTCGACGACGCTATAGCAGCGCCGGTGTTCTCCGCGCCGCGCCGGTCGGTCGTCGACCGGATCGCTCGCGCCCCGCGCCTCGCCTGGCCGCTCAGCAGGTAGCCGCCCGGGTCGCGAGCCGCAACCCGTGGCGCGGTTCTTCCTCTGCGCGGGAGCCGCCGCCCAATGCCCGAAGTTATTTTCCAAGGTCCCGAAGGACGGCTCGAGGGCCGTTTCCACGAGATCAAGGAGAAGGAAAGCCCGATCGCCATCGTGCTCCACCCCGATCCGCGCCTCGGCGTATCGATGAACAACCGCATCGTCTATGAGACGCACCACCTGTTCCACAGGCTCGGCTTCAGCGTGCTGCGCTTCAACTTCCGAGGCGTCGGCCGCAGCCAAGGCGTGTTCGACAGCGGCGTCGGCGAGCTGTCCGACGCCGCCTCGGCGCTCGACTTCCTGCAGCAAGTGAAGCCGGACGCGCGGCATTGCTGGGTCGCCGGCTTCGCCTTCGGGGCGTGGATCGGCATGCAGCTGCTGATGCGGCGCCCCGAGATCGCGGGGTTCATTTCAATCGCGCCGCCGGCGAATCTCTACGACTTTTCGTTTCTCGCGCCCTGCCCGTCCTCGGGTCTGGTGATCAACGGCGAGCGCGACCGCATCGTGCCCGCGGCCGAGGTCGAGAAATTCGTGGCCAAGCTGAAGACCCAGCGCGGGATCACGATCACCCATCAGGTGGTGCCCGACGCCAATCACGTGTTCGAGGGCAAGGTCGAGACGCTGATGGCGCATGTCGAGGACTATCTGCGCGATCGCCTCGCTCTGCCCGCCCGAGACGCCGCGCGCGCCCACGCCGCCCCCGCGCCGAACACCCCCTGACGGCACACCCGCACCCCGCCCCCCGCCCCCCCCCGCGCCGCCCCCCCCCCCCCCCCCCCCCCCGACCCCCCCCCCCCCCCCCCCCCCGGCCGGGGCCCCCCCCCCCCCCCCCCCGTCAGCGGGCGGGGCGCGCCGGTGGCGCCCGGAAACGAGATCGGCAGGCCGCCGAGGACGCGCGCGCCCAACTGGGCGAAGGCGCAGGCTTCCACCATGTCCCCGTCGACCGGCGCGCCGGCGACGCGCCAAGTCTCGATCGGCGCGACCGGCGCGTCGAGCGCCTCGGCCAGGAAACGCATCAGCGTCGGGTTCCGGCGTCCGCCGCCCGTCACGAGCCACCGCGCGGGCGGTTGGGCGGCCCACCGCGCCGCCAGCGCCGCCGAGCGCGCCGTGAACGCCGTCAGCGTCGCCGCGCCGTCCGCGGTCGACCGGCCGGCCAGCGCCTCCGGCAACCGGACGAAGGCGTCGCGATCCAACGATTTCGGCGGCGGAACCGCGAAGAACGGGTGCTTGAGCCACTGCGACACCAAATCGAGGTCGGCCGCCCCGGCCGCGGCCGCGGCTCCGTCGCGATCGAGCGGCGCGCCCGTCCGCGCCGCCATCCAGTCGTCGAGCAGCGCGTTGGCGGGCCCGGTGTCGAAGGCGCTCAGCGCCCCCGGGGCCTCGGGCGCCGCCAGGCTCGGATCGACGAAGCTGACATTGCCGACCCCGCCCAGGTTCAGCACGGCGACGGGCGCGGTCTCGCCCGCGGCGCGGGCCAGAGCGAAATGATGCAGCGGCGCGAGCGGCGCCCCTTGCCCGCCCGCCGCGACGTCCGCGGCGCGCAGATCGTGCGCCACCGGCGTCCCGAACGCGTCCGCCAGGGCCTGGGCGTCGAGGATTTGCAGCGTCAAGCCCGCCTCCGGCCGGTGCGCGAGCGTCTGGCCGTGCGCCGACACCAGCGCGGGCGGCGCGTCGGCCCGAGCCAGCAGAGCGCCGAGAGCCTCGCGATGCGCGGCCGTGACCACCGCTCGGGCCTCGGGAAAAGCGCCCGCCGCGCTGCGCAGCGCCGCGGTCGACCGCGCCGCCGCGTCCGCCAGCGCGGCCTTGAGCACCCGCCGCTCGTCCGCCGAGTACGGACGGCAGAGCGCAGGGCCGAACGCGTCGATCCGCGCGCCGTCGGTCCGCAGCAACGCGACGTCGACCCCGTCGAGCGACGTGCCGGACATCGCGCCGGCGACCCATATCGGCGATGGCGCGGCGGCCATGGCGTCTCCTTCCTCCGACGACTTCCTCCGACGACGCCCCCTCGCGGGGCGCCCCTCCGGTCCGACGCCTTACCAGAGGATCCCGCGTCGCCGAACATTGACGGGCCGGCGCGCGCGGGTATAGCGGCCGCGCGAACCCGTCGCCGAGGCCGCCATGACCGAGACGCCCACGCCGAAATCCGACTTCCTTCGCACGCTGCGCGCGCGCGGTTATGTGCAGGACTGCACGGACGCCGAGGGGCTTGACGCCGCGCTGCTGGAGGGCGAGCGCGCGGGCCGGCCTGTGGCCGCCTATATCGGCTTCGACTGCACCGCGCCGTCGCTCCATGTGGGCAGTCTGGTGCCCATCATGATGCTTCGGCGGCTGCAACAGGCCGGGCACAAGCCGATCGTGTTGATGGGCGGCGGCACGACGAAAATCGGCGACCCGTCGGGCAAAGACGAGGCTCGAAAACTGCTCGATGCAGACGGCATCGCCGCCAACATGGCCGGCATCCGGCAAGTGTTCGACAAGTACCTGACGTTCGGCGACGGCCCCGCCGACGCGGTGATGGTCGACAACGCCGATTGGCTCGACGCGCTTGGGTACATCGCGTTTCTGCGCGACTATGGGCGGCACTTTTCAGTCAATCGGATGCTGACCTTCGACAGCGTGCGCCTGCGGCTCGAGCGCGAACAGCCGCTGTCGTTCCTCGAATTCAATTACATGCTGCTGCAGGCCTATGACTTTCTGGAGCTGCATCGTCGCCATCAGGCGCGCCTGCAGATGGGCGGCTCGGACCAGTGTGGCAACATCGTCAACGGCGTCGACCTGACTCGCCGGGTCGCCGAAGCGCAGGTCTTCGG
>CAZBIG010000225.1:0-5575 GCA_964491865.1 uncultured Neomegalonema sp.
CCGACGCGATCGATCTGGCCGAGGACCGCGAGCGGTTTCAGAAGCTGCTCGGCCGGCTGAAGCTGCAGCAGCCGGCCAACGGCACCGCGCGGACCGACGCCGAGGCCTTCGCGATCGCGGATCGGCTCGGCTATCCGCTGGTGATCCGACCGTCTTTCGTGTTGGGCGGGCGCGGCATGGAGATCGTGCGCGACCGCGCCCAGCTCGAGCGGTACATCGCCGAGGCCATCACCGTCTCGGGCGAAAGCCCCGTGCTGCTCGACAGCTATCTGTCCGGCGCGACCGAAGTCGATGTCGACGCGCTGGCGGACGGCGAGCTGGTGCGCATCGCCGGCGTGATGGAGCATATCGAAGAGGCCGGCGTCCATTCGGGCGACAGCGCCTGCGCCCTGCCGCCGTTTCAGCTGAAGCCCGAGACGGTCGACGAGATCAAAACCCAGACCGTGGCGCTGGCCGAGGGGCTGGAAGTGCGCGGCCTGATGAACGTCCAGTTCGCGGTGATCCCGGCCTCGGCCGACGCCGGGCCCGACGCGGAGGACGAAATCTACGTGCTCGAAGCCAATCCGCGCGCGTCGCGGACCGTGCCCTTCGTGGCCAAGACGGTCGGCCGGCCGATCGCGAAGATCGCCGCGCGCATTATGGCCGGCGAGCCGTTGTCGAGCTTCGCGCCGATCGAAACGCCGACCGGGCATGTGGCGGTGAAAGAGGCCGTGCTGCCCTTCAACCGCTTCCCCGGCGTCGACACCATTCTCGGCCCCGAAATGCGCTCGACCGGCGAGGTCATGGGCCTCGACCGGGGCTTCAACCGGGCCTTTCTGAAAAGCCAGCTGGGCGCCGGCGTGAAGCTGCCCGAAGCGGGCGCGGTGTTCATTTCGATCCGGGACGGCGACAAAGGCGCGATGATCGAGCCCGCGCGCAAGCTGATCGCGCTCGGCTTCGAGATCCTGGCGACCGGCGGCACCGCGGACTTCTTCGCCGAGCGCGGGGTGGCGACCCGGCGCGTCGCTAAGGTTTTTGAAACCCAGCCGAACATCGTCGACCACATGAAAAACGGCGAGGTGGCCCTGGTCTTCAACACCACCGAAGGCGCGCGGTCGCTGAAGGACAGCTTCGACATCCGCGCCACCGCGTTGGCCTTGAAGATCCCCTATTACACGACGGCCGCAGGCGCCGCCGCGGCCGTGCGCGCGATCGAGAACCTGGCCGACGGCGCGCTCGAGGTCGCCCCGTTGCAATCCTATTTCGCGCCGGCTTAGGCTGGCTTCGCGATCCGCCGGCGCCGGCGCTCTCGTCTCTTGAGCCGGCGGCGCGCATCGATTAGGTCCCCCGTTCCGTGGTCGCGCGCAGGGTCGCCGCGCCACATTCTCGTCAAAGCGCCGCGTCCAGCTGACGGCGAGGCCCGCCGCCCGGTCCCGGGTCGGGTCGCCGGCCCAGGCGATGGGCCGCAGCGTCGACGACCGCGCCGCGGGGATCCTGCGGCAAGTGGAGGAGTTCAATGGATAAGATCCCGATGACCGCCGACGGCCATCAAAAGCTGCAGGCCGAGCTGAAGCACCTCAAATCGGAGGAGCGTCCGGCGGTGATCAAGGCGATCGCGGAGGCCCGCGAGCACGGCGACTTGTCTGAAAACGCCGAATACCATTCCGCCCGCGAAAAGCAGAGCTTCATTGAAGGGCGCATTATGGAGCTTGAGGGCATGATCGGCCGCGCCGAGGTGATCGACCCGAAACGGCTGTCGGGATCGGCGGTCAAGTTCGGCGCGACGGTGAAGCTGGTCGACGAAGACACCGAAGAAGAGAAGAGCTACCAGCTGGTCGGCGAAGTCGAAGCAGACATCGACGCGGGCAAGCTCAACATCAATTCGCCGCTGGCCCGCGCGTTGATCGGCAAAGAAGAGGGCGACAGCGTCGAGGTCATGACGCCCGGCGGCGGCCGCTCTTACGAGATCACCTCGGTCAAATATGTCTGAGCCGCGCCGACCCTGATCGCTCGGCGCGCGCGATCAGGGTCGGCCTTGTCTCGACATCGCCTTACTCTTGCTCCTTTATCCCGACATCGACACACCGCGTTGCACAGGGTCGGCGGGCAGGCCCGGGGGCCCGTGGCCCCGAGGGGACCGGAGAGGATCGATGGGGGTCGAAGGGGGGAGTCATAGGGGTCCGCCAAGCTGTTCGGTCGAGGGCCATGGGCCCGCTTAACAGGCCGGCTTCCTGGGTTCGGTTCTTGGGTTCGGTTCTTGGGTTCGGTTCTTGGGTTCGGTTCTTGGATCTGGGTCAGGACCTTTGGGCCCGGACGGAAGGCTCGGCCGGCCGAGCTTGGGGCCGCCGCCAGGCTTTGGCGATCGCGCTCGTCCATCGCCCTTGAAGGCTTGCTGTCACGCGAACGCGATTGACAATGCACGCTTTTTGCGTGTCGCGTCCGGCGTGAACAAAGTTGAGAGGGGTCGTCGACGCGGCCTCGGTCCGTCCGGCGCGTCGGAACGCCGCCGACGCCGCGTTAGACCTGACAGCGCAGAGGCGAGCGCAAGGCGGCGCGAGCCAACGCCACCCGGATCCGACCGAAGGCGGGTCCGCGGCCCGACGAGAGAGCGAGATGTCCTCATCCATCGAAACCTCCCCGCCCCGCCGCGGCGACGCCGACCGCTCCCGAGACGAACGCGACCTGTTCGCGGACGATCCGTTCGATCGGCCCCTGACGCCGCCGGCCGAAAGCGACGACTGGCCGTCGGCCGACCGCCCGCTCGCCTCGGAGACCCGACGCAAGCGCCGCGTGATCGTCGACGACGCCTATGGCTGGGATCAGCGCAGCGTTGACGGCGCCGCCGGCGACGCCCCGCCGGCCGATCCCTTCGCCGCGGACCCCGAGGGCGATCCCGTCGCGGCCCCGACCGTCGCCAAGCGCCTCGCCGCGGGCGGCGCGACCCGGCGAGGCGGCGACCAGCTGCCCGCCCCTCTGATCGATCCGGTCGACATGACCGAACGCGGCGGGCGCGGCGTCTGGTGGGGCGCGATCCTGGCGAGCCTGGTATGGATCGGCGGCGTCGCCGCCTTTTCGGTCGGGTATTTCCGGCTGCCGATCGACGATTTCGGCGCGCTGCTGTTCGACGCCCAGCGTCTGGACGTCAAAATCCAATTCATGATCGCGGCGGCGGCCGTCGCGCCGCTCGGGCTGATCTGGATGCACGCGTTGAACGCGCGCCGCGCGCGGGCGCTGGCGGCCGACGCCCGGCGTTTGACCCGGCTGGCCAGCAAGATCAGCGCGGCGGCGGCGGCGCCCGGGCCGCTGAAAGCGCTGCCCGCGGACGGCCCCGAGGTCGACCCGCACGCCCTGCGGCTCGAGGCCGAGAACGCGTCGCGGGCGCTCGACGCGCTCGAGAGCAAGTTCGCCGCCGCGGAAAAGCGCGCCCAGACGTCGCGCGAAAAACTCGAAGCCGAGCGCGAGCATCTGGCGAAGCTGGTGCGCGAACTCGAAGGCGAGGCCGCTCGGGTTGAAAAAGAAGCGGACCGCTTCCGCGCGGCGAGCGGCTTGCTCGATTCGAGCCGGCGCGAGGCGGCGGGCGTCGCCGGGCTGGACCCCGAGCAGCTGAAGGCGCTCGCGGGGATGATCGCGACGGCGATGGGACCCGCGGCGGCGGCCCGCGAGGCGACGGGTTTCCAAGAGGGTCCTGCGCCCTTGTCGCGGCGGGACGCGCCCCCGCGCGAGGCCGGTGCGCGCAAACCCGATTTCGACGACCGCGCGCCCCGCGGGGCGGACGCGCGGGAGCCGGATTTGAGAGAGCCGGGCTTACGGGATCCGGATCTGCGTGAGCCCGCCTTGCGCGAGCCGGATTTGCGAAGCTCGGACCCGCGGCTCGACGATCGCCGCTATGGCGCCGTGGCGGCCGGCGCCGACCGGATGCGCGACCGCTCTCCCGAACGGGCCGCGTCGGCGCTCGATTGGGAGAAGTTCGTCAAGGCGGCCAACTTCCCCGACAGCGAAGACGATCGCGAGACCCTCGAAGCGTTGTACGCCGTTCTGACCGACCGCGAGGCGGCGGCGCTCCTGCAAACCGCCGAGGACGTGCTGTCGACTCTGGCGGACCTGAACTTGTTCATGGAGGACATGCAGGTCCACCACGCGCCGATCGAGCTGTGGCGCAGCTACATTATCGACGGCGACAGCCGCGACATTCTCGATATCGGCGGGGTTCGAGATCCGCACGCGATCGAAGACGTCGAGTTCGCGTTGAACGAGCGTCAAGAATTCGCGCGGATCTCGAAAGCGTTTTTCGACCAGTACGAGACCATCGTCGCGCGCCTGTTCCAGGAGACGGACGATCCGACGCTGGCGGTCGAGCTCGCCGACACGCGCACGGGGCGCGCCTATATGCTGATCGGGCGGGCCGAAGGCCGCTTCGGCGAGTAGCGGCCCGCGCCGCCGCCGCCCCGGCAGCCGACCGACTGAGCGAAGGGCGCGCGAGACCGCCCCCCGAAAAACCCGCCGAAGGCGTTGCGCGCGCCATCCGAGCGCGCTCAGATGACGCCGGCGCGCCCCCGCGCCGTCTCGGCGAAGGAGCGTCGTCATGCCGATCGTGTTTGGCGTCGAAGAATGGCCCCTCGCCGAAGCCTTCGCCATCGCGCGCGGCTCGAAGCTGGCGGCCAAGACCGTCGTGGTGCGGATCTCGGACGGCGTGCATCTCGGCCGCGCCGAGGCGACGCCCTATGGCCGCTACGGCGAAGTGCCGTTCGGCGTCCGCGACAGCATCTTGCCCCTGGTCCCCGAGGCCGACGCGCTTGCAGCCGACCCCGCCGCGGCCCGGGCGCAGCTCGCGGAACGCTTCGGCGCCGGCTCCGCGCGCAACGCGCTCGACTGCGCGCTCTGGGATCTCGAGGCCAAACAGAAGGGGACCAGCGTCGCCGCGCTCGCGGGACTGCCGCCGCCCGAACGCAGGCTGACCGCCGTCACCATCAGCCTGGCCGACCCCGAAACCATGGCGTCCGACGCGCGGAAGCGCGCCCGGAAAGCCCGCGTGCCCCGCCCGCTGCTGAAGGCGAAGCTCGGCCAGGGCGGCGCCGCGCTCGAAATCGAGCGGATCCGCGCGATCCGCGAAGCCGCCCCCCGGGCCGACATCATTCTCGACGCCAATGAGGGCTGGTCGCTCGAGACGCTGAAAGCGGTCGATCCGGTCGCGGCCGAAGCCGGCGTGCTGTTCATCGAACAGCCGCTGCCGGCCGACGAAGACGCCGCGCTCGAGGGCGCGCCCTTCGAGACCAAACTCTGCGCCGACGAGAGCGTCCATACCGCCGACGACCTGCCCCGGCTGAAGGATCGCTACCAAGTGGTCAATTTGAAGCTCGACAAGACCGGCGGACTGACCGAGGCGATCCGCCTGCGCGACGCGGCGCGCGCGCAAGGCTTTGAGCTGATGATCGGCTGCATGGTGGCGACCTCGCTGGCGATGGCGCCGGCCACGCTGCTGACCGAGGGCGCGCTCGCGGTGGATCTCGACGGCCCGCTGCTGCTTCAGTACGACCGCGATCACGGGATCTCCTACGCGGGCGCAATGATGTATCCGCCGCAGCCAGAGATTTGGGGC
>CAZBIG010000226.1:0-5549 GCA_964491865.1 uncultured Neomegalonema sp.
ATCGAATTCGGCGTAGGCCTGCGCCATCTTGAGCCCGAAGGTCGTGGGCTCGGCGTGGATGCCATGGCTGCGCCCGATGCAGAGCGTGTCCTTATGCTCGAACGCGCGGCGCTTCAGCGCGGCGAGCAGCCCGTCGAGATCCGCCAACAACAGGTCCGACGCGCGGGCGAGTTGGACGTTGAAACAGGTGTCCAGCACGTCCGAACTGGTCATGCCCTGGTGGACGAACCGCGCTTCCGGACCGACAAGCTCGGCCAGGTGGGTCAAGAAGGCGATGACGTCGTGCTTCACTTCCCGTTCGATCTCGTCGATGCGTTCGACGTCGAACAGGATGTCTCGCGCCGTCCAGACGATATCGGCCGCCTCGCGGGGGATCACGCCGAGCGCCGCTTGCGCGTCGGCCGCATGCGCCTCGATCTCGTACCAAATACGGAATTTGGTCTGCGGATCCCAAATCGCGGTCATCGCCGGACGAGCATAGCGCGGTATCATCGAGGTCGATCCCGAAACGTTCCCCGATCTCGGGTAGCAAACAGGGGGTCGGGGCGCAATCTTCGGACGGGGGCTAAGGGCCCATGGCGACGTATTTTTTTCGCGGCGACTGGCGTTTGACGCGCGTGGTGCGTCCCGGCCCGGGGGAAGCGCCGATCGCGACCCTGTCCGGTCGGGCGCGGCTGTCGCCGCTCGAAGACGCGCGCGTCGGCATGCTTCAGGACGCGCTTCAGGACCCGCCCGCGGCCGAGTGGCTGCTGTATGAAGAGACCGGCCGTCTTTGCGCCGACGGGCGCGTCTTGACCGCCCAACAAAGCTATTTGTTCGGCGTCGACGCGCTGGGGCGGACCGTTCTGCGTTACGGCGACGGGCGCCCGTTCTGTCGGTTCGAGCCCGCGCTTGGCGACGGCGCGGGGCGGGCCGCCGCCCGGCATCTTTGCGGTCGGGATCTCTATCTCGGGCGGCTCGCGCTCGGCCCCGAAGGCTGGCTCTGGCGCTGGCGGGTCTCGGGGCCGGCGAAGCGGTATCTGTCGATCAGCCGGTACGCGCGCCCCTCGGGGGGCGCGCTGGACAGAACTGATCCGGCGGGGCAGGGTCGCAGCAGTTCTGACGGATCAAAGGGTCGAGGCTGATGCGGGGTTCTATGCAGGGTTCTGGGCAGGGTTTTTGGCAGGGTTCTGGGCAAGGGGCGCGCGCGAAAGCGCTGGTGTTGAGCGAAGCGGTCGCGCCGACCGATCACGCGGCGCTGCTCTGGACGAAGCGGGCGCTGTTGGCGGCGCTCGGGGTCGGCCTGCTGGCGATCGCCGCCAAGACCCAGGTCCCGATGTGGCCCTCGCCCGTGCCCGTGACGCTCGGGACCTTGGCCGTGCTGTCGATCGGGGCCGTCTATGGTCCGCGCCTCGGCTTGGCGACGATCGGGCTCTATCTGCTGATCGGGGCGCTCGGGGCCGACGTGTTCGCGGGCTCGTCCGCGACCAATAACGGGCTCGCCTATATGATGGGCGGCACCGGCGGCTATCTGGCGGGCTACGCGCTGGCGGCGGTCGCGCTCGGATGGGCGGCGCGCCGCGGCTGGGACCGCAGCGCGCTGTGGATGGCGCTCGCCATGCTGATCGGCAACGCGCTGGTCTATCTGCCGGGCCTCGCCTGGCTGCATCTGCTGGTCGCGGACGGGCTGCATGATCCGTCGGCGTTCGCCAGCCCGTGGGCGCAAACCCTCGCCTGGGGGCTGACCCCGTATCTGATCGGCGACGCGCTGAAACTGGCGCTGGCGGCGCTGTTGTTCCCGCTGGCGTGGCGCGCCGTGGGCGACGCCCGCGCCTAACCGGCCGAGCCCCGCCTAAGACGCGGCGAGTCGAGCTTTGAGGGCGGCGTTCTCTTCGAGCGCCGCCTTTAGTTTTGCGCGCAGACCCGCCGTCGCCCCGGCGACGGCCGCCGCGTCGTCGCGCGGCGTGATGTGCCGAGGGCGATTCACGTCCCAGGCGTCGATGTCGAACAGGACCGCCCGTTCGACCCGAGCCTGGTGCGACGGACCGGCGAGCCGCGCTCGGTCTGCGCGCGTTTCACCGCCGGGTGAAGGCGATGTCGCTCGCGGGCGTGGCGGGCGCGTCGGGGTCGGGGGGGGCGGTCATGCCGCTCTCCGGGGTTCTGAACCAACCGTTCCAGGAAAATGCGGCGCCATGCGCAGAAACGAAAGCGGCGCCGGCCTTCGCCGACGCCGCCCTCGCGCAACCGGGATCGCAGACCGATCAGCCGAACACGATCTCCGGCAGATAGGTGGCCAGCGCCGGGAAGGTCGCCAGCAGACACAGTCCCAGGATCTGGATCAGCACGAACGGCGCGACCCCTTTGTAGATGTCGATGGTGCGCACCTCGGGCGGCGCGACCCCCCGCAGATAGAACAGCGCAAAGCCGAACGGCGGCGTCAAAAAGCTGGTCTGAAGGTTCACCGCCATCATCACGGCCACCCAAATCGGATCGAGCCCGAGTTTGAACAGAACGGGCGACACGATCGGGATCACCACGAACACGATCTCGATGAAGTCGAGGAAGAATCCCAAGAAGAACATCACCAGCATCACCGCCAGCATGGCGCCGAACGCCCCGCCCGGCAGGCCGGAGAGCAGCTCTTCGACCGTTTCTTCACCGCCGAGGCCCCGGAAGCTGAGATTGAACAACTGCGCCCCGATCAGGATCACGAACACCATGCAGGTGACCTTGGTGGTCGACTGCATCACGTCGGTCAGGACGCGCGGTCCCGTCGGCGAGATCCGGGACGCGAAGACGCGCAGAAGGCTCACGGCGACGCCCCAGATCACGAGGCCGATGCAGGCCAGCGCGGCGAAAATCGCATAGACGTCCCAGCTGTTGTTGCTGACGGGGTCGTAGCAATCGCCCAGAAACGCCAGCCCTTCGGCGCACCCGTCGCGCGCGCCGAGCTGCACCTCGATGCGCATGTCGAAATAGCCGGTCAGGAACAGCCCGCCGATCACGCCGGCAAGGGCGGCGAGCTGCGGCCAGGGGTTGCTTTCGTTCTGCCGCTCGCCCGCCAGCAGGATCGCGCCGACGGCCCCGACCGCGGCGGCCTCGGTCGGGGTCGCGATCCCCGCCAAGATCGAGCCGAGCACGCCCACGATCAACAGGATCGGCGGCACCAGCACCTTGAGCAGTTTCTCGATCGGCACTTCTTCGGTTTGCGGGATCGGCGGCGAGCTGCCGGGACGCACCGCCGCGATAAAGATCTGATAGGCCATGTACAGGCCGACCAGCATGATGCCCGGGATCAGCGCGCCGACGAACAGGTCGCCGACCGACACCGGGTCGGGCGCCCAGTCGCCGACCGCGCGCCGCGCCTCGATATACTCGTTCGAAATGGTGTCGCCGAGGATCACCAGCACGATCGAGGGCGGGATGATCTGGCCGAGCGTGCCGGCGGCGCAGATCGACCCGCAGGCCAGGCCTTTGTCGTAGCCGTATTTCAGCATGGTCGGGAGCGACAGCAGGCCCATGGTCACGACCGTCGCGCCGACGATGCCCGTCGAGGCCGCCAGCAGCATGCCCACGAACGTCACCGAGAAGCCGAGGCCGCCGCGGATCGAGCCGAAGAGCTTGCCCATGGTCTCGAGCAGCTCGCCGGCGACTTGGCTGCGCTCGAGCATGACGCCCATGAAGATGAACAGCGGCACCGCGACCAAGACTTCGTTGACCTCGTCCATCAGGCCGAACACGCGGTTATAGAAGGGGCGCAGGAAGCTGAGCGCGCTGTCTTGGCGGACCGTGTCGAACAGGAACGCCAACACGCACAGCAGCACGAACGCCGCCAGCACCCAGGGCAGCGGCGCGCCGAGGCGCACGCGGGGGAACAGCAACGCGATCAGGGCGGCGACGGCGAGGATGAAGAACACGGGCGCGCCGACGGCGTCGTCTCCGACGCCGAACAGGAAAGACGTCGGGGCGATCGCGACCGACAATGTGCCCGCGAAGAACCCGATATTAAAAAGACCGCCGATCAGCGCGAAGGTCAGACCAGTGCCCGCCAGCGTGAACGCGACCGGATACCCCCGCAACAGCAAGATGATCGCGGCCGCGAACATGAGCAAATCGAGATGCTCGGCGAAGAAAGTGAGAATCTCCATGTCCCGCGCCCCTTAGTCCAAGGATTCTTCTTCACGGTACGGATCGTCGACCGAATGGCCGGCGAGCCGGAGCGCGGCTTTGAGCATCGTCGACAGCGCTTGCAGCGCGAGCAGCAGCGCGAAGGCCAGCACCGTCGATTTCAGCACGTATTTGTACGGGATGCCCGACGCCTCGGTGGAGCCTTCGAACTGCGCCCAGGACAGCGCCACGTTCGGCCAGGCCGACCAGGCGATGACGTAGCAGACCGGGATCAGGAACAGGAACGAGCCGATCAAATCGGTCCAGTCCTTCGTCGTCTCCGACGCCTCGCGGTAAAAAATGTCAACGCGCACATGGCCATTGTGCAAGAGCGTGTAACCGGCCGCCAACATGATGACGAAGCCATGCATATAGACGATCGCTTCTTGCCAATAGAGGCTTGAGATCGAGAAGAGATAGCGCGACAGCACGAGCGCGAACTGCACCAGAACCATGCCGAGGGTGAGCCAGGCGACGAGGCGGCCGATGCCGTCGTTGAGCCCGTCCAGAGCTTTGTATAAGGCGTGCACCCGAACCTCCCGAAGCCCGCGCTGCGACCCGGGGCGGGGCCGCGCGCGATGTCTCTGTCAGCCGCAGCGCGTCGACGGCGCACGACCCGCCTGACCAGAACAAAAATCGGGCCGTCGGTCTTGCGGCGTTGGGTCGCTCGCTTGGAATGCGGCGGCTCTGTGGCGGAACTGCGCGCCTGACGGCGCAGTGGCGTCCGTACCCGTACGGCGCGGCGACGCCGCTCCGTCGCGCCATGATAAAGGCCGCCGCGACGGGATCGCGGCGGCCGGCGACAAAAGGGCGCCGGCCGCCCGCCCGAGCGGCCGCGCCGGTTCGCGCAGCGACTTAGATGTCGAGGACTTCGTCGCGGTAGGCCATATAGGCGGCGTCCGACAGCTTGGTCCAACCGGCGACTTCTTTGCGGAACGCGAAGAAGCTTTCGTAGACTTTCTTACCGATTTCGTCTTCCGAGCCGACGCCGGCGAGAACTTCTTCAGACGCGTCGAAGATCGCCTTCCAGACGTCTTTCGGCATCTCTTGAACCTGCACGCCCTCTTCGGTTACGAGCTTGTTCAGCGCCGCGCCGTTCCGCGCGTTGTACTCCGCCATCATGATGTCGTTTTCGGCGTCGCAGGCGGCCTTCACCAGCGCTTTGTCGGCGTCCGACAGCGCGTCGTACCAGCCCTTGTTCATGCCGACGCACAGGCCCGCGCCCGGCTCGTGGAAGCCCGGGTAGATGTAGTTCTTCAGGATCTTCTGGAACCCGAAGGCCATGTCGTTGTAGGGGCCGACCCACTCGGTGGCGTCGATCGTGCCGGCCTGGAGCGCCGGGAAGATTTCGCCGCCCGGCAGCGCGACCGCCGAGGCGCCGATCTGGCGCAGGACCTCGCCGC
>CAZBIG010000227.1:0-5549 GCA_964491865.1 uncultured Neomegalonema sp.
GCGGGCGCGCGCGGGGGACGGGGGGGGCTGCGACGTTGTGTTGTGGGGGGGCGGCGCGGGCGTTTTCAGCGGGGGCGCGCCGCGGGTCAGGGGCGCGGCCGTTCTGGGCGAGGTGCTCGACCAAGTGAAGGCCGACAAGGTCTACACCTTCCACAAGCGCCGCCGGAAGCATTCGTCGGCCCGTCTGCGCGGCCATCGTCAAAAACTGACGGTCGTGAAGATCACCGAAATCGTCACCGAGTAAGCGCGCAGGCCCGGCGCGCCGCCGACGAGTGCGGCGCGGCGCGGTCCATTAAGCGGGTCTGGCCCGAGCCGAGACCGCCGCGATCGCAAATCAGGAGATTCATCATGGCGCATATTAATGCTGGCGGCTCTTCGGGTATCGGGCGCTACTGCGCCGGCCGCCGCCTCGGCGTGAAGAAGTATGGCGGCGAAGCCGTCATTCCCGGGAACATCCTGGTGCGCCAGCGCGGCACGCAGTTCTGGCCCGGGGCGAATGTCGGCATGGGCAAGGACCATACGCTGTTCGCGAAGGCCGAAGGCGCGGTGAGCTTTCGCAAGGGCCTGAAGGGGCGCACCTTCGTGTCGGTGTTGACCGACGACGCGGCGGCGCCGGCGGCCCAAGCGCCGGCGGCCGAAGCGCCGACCGCCGCCGAATGACGCGACCGGCGCGGCGGGGCGTCGGCCCCCGCTGAGGCGACGCGCAAGGGCCGGGCGACCGGCCCTTTTTCGTGGCCAGGGGGGCGTCTCTCTGAAACGCCGAAGGAAAAGCCATGAAGTTTCTCGACCAGGCGAAAGTCTATGTGCGCTCCGGGGCCGGCGGCCCGGGATGCGTGAGTTTTCGTCGTGAGAAATTCATCGAATATGGCGGCCCGAACGGCGGCGACGGCGGGCGCGGGGGCGATGTCTGGGCGGAATGCGTGGCGGGGCTGAACACGCTGATCGACTATCGCTACCAGCAGCACTTCAAGGCGCGCAACGGCGAGCACGGCATGGGTCAGAACCGCACCGGCAAGGACGGCGACGACGTGGTGCTGCGGGTGCCGGCCGGCACCGAAATCTATGATTACGACAGCGAAGAATTGCTGGCCGATCTGACCGAGGTCGGCCAGCGCGCCCTGATCGCCAAAGGCGGCAACGGCGGTTGGGGCAATTCGCGGTTTAAAAGCGCCACCAACCAGGCGCCGCGCCGGGCGAACGCCGGGCAGCCGGCCATCGAGCGCACGCTGATGCTGCAATTGAAGCTGATCGCCGACGCGGGTCTGGTGGGGCTGCCGAACGCCGGCAAATCCACTTTCCTGTCCGCTGTTTCGAACGCGAAGCCGAAAATCGCGGCTTATCCCTTCACGACCTTGCACCCCAATCTCGGGGTCGTCGCCGTCGACGAGCGTGAGTTCGTCCTGGCCGACATCCCGGGCCTGATCGAGGGCGCCAGCGAGGGCGCGGGGCTCGGCGATCGGTTCCTCGCCCATGTCGAGCGCTGCGCCGTGCTGCTGCACCTGGTGGACGGGACCGCCGAAGCGGTCGGGCGCGACTACAAAATCATCCTCGGCGAAATCGAGGCCTATGGCGACGGTCTGGCGGACAAGCCGCGGATCGTCGCGCTCAACAAGATCGACGCGTTGACGGATCGCGAGGTCGCCAACAAGAAACGGGCGTTGCGCCGCGCCGGGGCCGAGACCGTGCTGACCCTGTCGGGCGCGACGGGCGCGGGCGTGACCGAGGCGCTGCGCGCGCTGTGGCGCGAAATCGTCGATCGGCGCGCCGCCGAGGCCGCCGAGAGCGATCCAGGGCCGCGCGCCGCCGACGACCCCGAGGCGGCCGCCGCGGGATGGTCGCCCATCTGACCCCGTCCGGGCGGCGATCGGGCGGTGACGAGGCGAGGCGGAATGGCGTTGGGCGAGACCGGGCAGACTGATTTCTTGGCGGGCGCGCAGGGCGTTGTCGTCAAGATCGGCTCGGCGTTGCTGGTCGACGCCGAGGCCGGCCTGCGCGTCGACTGGCTGGCGGGCGTCGCCGCCGATCTCGCGGCGCTGCGCGCCGAGGGCGCGCGGGTCGCGGTGGTCTCCTCGGGCGCGATCGCGCTCGGCCGCCGCATGTTGGCGCTGGGGCCCGGCGACTTGCCGCTCGAGCAGGCGCAGGCGGCGGCGGCGGGCGGGCAGATCGCGCTCGCGCGGGCCTACGCCGAAGCGCTGGCGCGGGTCGGCCTGCCGAGCGGACAGGTGCTGCTCACGCTCGGCGACACGCAGGACCGGCGACGCTATTTGAACGGGTGCGCCACCTTCACCGCGCTTCAGGCGCTGGGCGTGACGCCCGTGGTCAATGAGAACGACACCGTCGCCACCGACGAGATTCGCTTCGGCGACAATGACCGGTTGGCGGCGCGGGTCGCGTTGATGTGCCGGGCGGATCGCCTCGTGCTGCTGTCGGATGTCGACGGGCTCTACACCGCGGATCCGCGGCGCGACCCGACCGCCCGCCGGCTCGAGCGGGTGGCCGAGATCACGCCGGAGGTCGAGGCGATGGCGGAAGGGGCCGGCAGCGCCGGCGCGCGCGGCGGCATGACGACGAAACTGATGGCGGCGAAAACGGCCGCCAAGGGCGGGTGCGCTATGGCGATCGCGAAAGGCGAGGGGCTTCGGCCGATCTCGCGGCTTCGAGAGGGCGGCGCGGCCACCTGGTTCCTGGCCGCGGCGTCGCCCCAGGCCGCCCGCAAGGGATGGATCGGCGGCATGAAGCCGATCGGGACCCTGGTCATCGACGCCGGCGCGGCGGCGGCGCTGCGTCGCGGCAAGTCGCTGCTGCCCGCGGGGCTGCGGCGGGTCGACGGCGCGTTCGACCGGGGCGACCCGGTCGCCTTGCGCGACCAGTCGGGCGCGGCGGTCGGCCAGGCGCTGGTCGGCTATTCGGCCGCCGAAGCGCGGCTCATCGCGGGGCGGCAGTCGGCGGAGATCCCTCAAATCCTCGGCTATCCGGGGCGGGCGGTCGTGGCGCATCACGACGACATGGCGCTTTGGGACTGAGCGCGGCGGGAGGCGGCGATGGACACGGAGAACGACGTTCTCGAGGCGATGACCGCGATCGGTCGCGCGGCGAGACAGGCGGCGGCGGCTTTGGCCGAAGCGCCCTCGGCGCAGAAGACCGCCGCGCTCGAGGCGGCGGCGGAGGCTTTATGGGCCGAGCGCGGCGCGATCCTCGACGCCAACGCGCGCGACATGGCCGTCGCGGCGGCGCATGATCTGTCGGCGGCGATGCTCGACCGCCTGCGGCTCGACGACGCTCGGATCGCGGCGATGGTCGACGGGGTCCGGGCCATCGCCGCGCAGCCCGATCCGGTGGGCGCGACGATCGCCGAATGGACGCGCCCGAACGGGCTGCGCATCCGGCGCGTGCGGACGCCCATCGGCGTGATCGGCGTGATCTATGAGAGCCGACCCAACGTCACGGCGGACGCGGGGGCGCTGTGTCTGAAGTCCGGCAACGCGGCCATTCTGCGCGGCGGGTCGGAGAGCTTTCTCTCCTCCGGCGCGATCCACGCCTGCCTGGTGCGGGGCGTCGTCTCGGCCGGCTTGCCCGAGGCGTCGGTCCAGCGCGCGCCCACGACCGATCGCGCGGCGGTCGGCGCCATGCTGACCATGATCGACGCCATCGACGTGATCATCCCGCGCGGCGGCAAGGGATTGGTCGGGCGCGTCCAGGCCGAGGCGCGGGTGCCGGTGTTCGCCCATCTCGAAGGGATCTGCCACGTGCTGGTCGATCGCGCCGCGGATCTTGAGAAAGCCCGCGCCGTCGTGCTCAACGCGAAGATGCGCCGCACCGGGATTTGCGGCGCGGCCGAGTGTCTGTTGGTGGACGCGGCCGTCGCCGACAGCCATCTCGGGCCGATCCTGCGAGACCTGCTCGACGCGGGCTGCGCGGTGCGCGGCGACGCGGCGACCCAAGCGGTCGATCCGCGGGTGACGCCGGCGGCGGCCGAGGATTACGGGCGCGAGTTTTTGGACGCGATCATCTCGGTGCGCGTCGTGGCGGATCTCGAGGCGGCGATCGCGCATATCCGCCAGCATGGCTCGGGGCACACCGAAGCCATTCTGACCGAGGACGACGCGGCGGCGGCGCGGTTTTTCGCCGGGCTCGACAGCGCGATTCTGCTGCGGAACGCCTCGACCCAGTTCGCCGACGGCGCCGAGTTCGGCATGGGGGCCGAGATCGGGATCGCCACCGGCAAATTGCATGCGCGCGGCCCGGTCGGGGCCGAGCAGCTGACCTCGTTCAAATATCTTGTCGAGGGGGACGGGACGGTGCGCCCGTAAAACGAAAAACGCGTCCCCGAGGGGACGCGTTCGGCGTTCCGCCTTTTGGCGAGCGGCGGCGCGGCGGGCAGGTCGGCTCAGCGGCCCCAGGTGCGCGCCGGGCCGCAGTCCACATGCACGAAGTGGTTCCGCGAGTAGCGTCCCACGCCGCCCGCCTTGCACGCCACGGCGGCGCGATACATGTGCGACACGCTGCGATGCTGCAGCGAGACGTCGAGCGCCATGCCGCGGGTGTGGAACGAGTTCTTGGCGACGCCGGCCCCGCGGCTGCGGAGCATGCCGTTGGTCTCCGGACTGCGATAGCCCGAGATGAGCTGGAAGGGCTCGTCGGTTTCGAGCTTCTTGTACATCGCGGCGGCGAAATCGAGCGTGCGGACGTCGATCGGCATGATCTCGTTCCGACGCCAGTCGCGCATGATGTAGCTGAGTTCGTCGATCGCTTCGGGGATGTAAGCGCCGTCGGCGAAATAGATGATGTTGAGGCGCTCGCCCGTGCGGCTGTTCGAGAAACTGAGGCGCCGGAAATCGCCGAGCCCGCGCAGATAAGCGGGGGTGGCGTTCGCGCCTTGGGTGGCCAGCCCCGCAGTCGCCGCGCCGGCCGCGCCGATGGCCGCGTAGCCTAAGACCTCGCGGCGAGAGACGTCGCCCTCGGCCCCGGAAGCGACGCCGACGCGAGCGCTCAGCGCTGTGGCGGTTTGGGTGAGCCGACGGTAACGGCGATTATTTTTCCACACGGACTACCCCATCCATCCTTAGCTCAGCCTCGAACCAAGCCGCCCCTCTCTCGCTCTGCGCCTTATGCCGGATCGCTGATGCGAAATGAAGCGTCGATCGAGATGTTAGCCGAGAAATCCACAGGGCGCGCGCAGCCCGGACGGCGCCTGTGACCCGGGTCACGCGTGCGGCGTCAACAGCTTCGTGATCAGTTGCCGGCAAACTGGCGCAAGAAGCATTGGCGCGCCGGTCTGCAGAGCCCTAGGATGCCAAGGGGATGTGGCGAGCGTGGAGATGGGGGATTTGATGCGGCGCAGCATGGCGAGAAGAGCGGCCGGCGACGGCGATCGGCGGCGTAACGCGGCGGGCCTGGCGCTCGCGTCGCTGCGAGGGGCCGGGCGATCGGGCGCCTCGACGGCGGTGATGGCGATCACGCGCGTCGGGCTTGTCGGCGCGGTCGCCTTCGCCGCGCCGGCGGGCGCCGAGACCCGCGGCGCCGCGCGTGGCCTCGACGGCCCGGCGTTG
>CAZBIG010000228.1:0-5530 GCA_964491865.1 uncultured Neomegalonema sp.
GCGCGTTGCCGAGGGCGATCGGCGCGGTGCGCGCCACCGCCCCCGGCATGTTCGCGACGCAGTAATGCACGACGCCCTGCTCGACGAAGATCGGGTCGTCATGGGTCGTCGGCCGCGACGTCTCGAAACAGCCGCCTTGGTCGATCGCCACGTCGACCAGCGCCGCGCCGGGCTTCATCTGCGCGAGGTCGGCGCGCGACAACAGCCTCGGCGCCGCCGCGCCCGGCACCAGCACCGCGCCGATCACCAGATCCGCCTGGCGCGTCAGCGTCTCGAGGTTCTCGCGCGAGGCGAAGCGGGTGCGGAAGAGGCCGCCGAAGGCCTCGTCGAGACGGCGCAGTCGCGCCAGCGCGCGGTCGAGCACCACGACGTCGGCCCCCATGCCCGCCGCGACCCGCGCCGCTTGGGCGCCGACCTCCCCGCCGCCTATCACCACTACCTGCGCCGGCCCGACGCCCGGCACGCCGCCCATCAGCGTCCCCCGCCCGCCATTGGCTTTCTGCAGCGCCCACGCCCCCATCTGCGGCGCGAGCTTGCCCGCGACCTCGGACATCGGCGCCAGCAGGGGCAAGCCGCCCTCGGGGCCGGTGATGGTCTCGTACGCGATGCAGACCGCGCCGCTGGCGATCAGCGCGTCGGTCTGAGCGCGGTCCGGCGCGAGATGAAGATAGGTGAACAGCACCTGCCCCGGGCGCAGCAAGGCGCGTTCTTCCGGCTGGAGCTCTTTGACCTTCACGATCATGTCCGCCGCGGCGAACACGGCGGCGGCGTCCGCGGAGAGGCGCGCGCCCGCCGCCGCATAGTCCGCGTCGGAGAACCCGGCGCCGAGGCCGGCTCCGGTCTCGATCAGCACCTCATGGCCGTGCGCGACGGCCTCGCGCGCCGCCGAAGGCGTCACGCCGACGCGATGCTCTTGGTTCTTGATTTCTTTAGGACACCCGATCCGCATTGATCCCTCCGGAGACCCGACGCGCCGCCCCGCCGCGCCATGCGGCCGACCGTCCGTCGGATATAGGGATCCGCGGCGGCTCAGGCCGAGCCCGCAAGCGCGCGACGATCGCCCGCCTGCGCGCACAGGAGCGCGACCATCTGGTCGAAGGGCGCGGCGCGACCGTAGAAGAACCCTTGGACGATATCGCATCCAAAGCCGCGGAGCAGCGCTTCGATCTCCAGATTCTCCACCCCTTCGGCGACCGTCTCGATCTTCAGTCCTTTGGCCATCGCGATCACGGCCCGGATGATTTCGACAGCGCTCGGGTCGCTGTTCAGCTCGGCGACGAACGACCGGTCGAGCTTCAGCTCGTGGATCGTGAAGTTCCGCAGATGGGTGAGCGACGCGAAGCCGGTGCCGAAATCGTCGAGCGCGATGCGCAGCCCGCGCGCGGCCAGCCGGTCGATCTGAGAGACGACCGCGTCGCCGCGGCGCGACAGCAGAATGTTTTCGGTCAGTTCTAGGGTGAAATCGCCGCTCCAGACGCCGTGGCGGTGGAACATGTCGTCGAGGCGCTCGGGCAAGCCCTCGTCGAGCAGTTGAAGTTCGGACAGGTTCACCGCGATCCGACCGAAGTCGAGCCCCATCAGACGCAGCTTGCCCGCGTCGGCCGCGACCCGTTCAAACATCGCCGACGAGATCCGGTTGGCGAACTGCGGATCCTCGATCGCCTCCCAGAACCGTCCGGGCGTCAGCTCGCCCTGTTCCGGGCAGTCGATGCGCGCCAGCGCTTCGAAGCCCGCGATCGACCCGTCGGACAGCCGGCGCTGCACCTGATAGGCGGGCCGCAGGCGGTTTTCGCGCAGCGCCTGGTCCACCATCTCGCGGACGGTCCGACGCCGCTCGAAAGCCGACCCCATGGCGTTCGTGAAGCGCACAGCGCAGCCGCGGCCTTGTTTCTTCGACTCGTAGAGCGCGATGTCGGCCGAGCGCAGGGCGGCCGAAAACCGCATCTCGGGGTCCGAAACGACCGCTTCGCCGATCGACACCGTGACCGGCTGGGCGCGGTTCGACAGGCTCGGCGACGCCTCGACGCCGCGCAGGATGCGATCGGAGATCACGACTTCCGGCACCGCGTCCGCCCGCACCATCAGCAAAAACTCGTCGCCGCCAAGACGCCCGACGCAGTCGCCGGCACGGACCGAGCCCTGCAACAGCCGCGACACTTCGGCGATCACCAGGTCCCCGGCCTCGTGGCCCTCGCCGTCGTTGATGAGCTTGAAATGATCGATGTCGACCAGGATCATCCGCAGACGCCCGCCTGTTCGACGCATCCGGTCATAGGCGTCTTCGAGCGACCGGCGGTTCAGCAAGTCGGTCAACGGATCGCGGGTCGCCAGCCGCTCGATCTCGGCGCAAGACCGGCGCTGCTCGGTCACGTCGAGCGCGCAGCCCTGCAGAACCGGCGAGTCGCCCCCCAGCCCCGGCTCCGGGCGCGCGAGCCGGCCGATCGCCCGGATCCATTTTTCGCGCCCCCGCGCGTCGACGACGCGTTCCTCGACGCTGAACGACTGCGCGCGCCGCAGGGCGCGTCGCGCGGTCCGCAAGACGCGGGCGCGCTCGCGGGGCGCGTAGCAGGCGAGGATTTCCCGCAAGCTCGGCGCATCCCCGTCGTCGAACCCGAAGATCGCGTTCAGCTCGCGCGATCCCTCGAGCGCGCCCGACCCGAGCGCGACGCGCCACGCGCCGAACTTGGCGAGCTCCGCAGCCGCGTCAACCAGACCCTGCGCCTCGCGCAGCGCGACGTTCTGGCGATCGAGCGCGGCCAACAAGCGGGCCTGCTCGCGGGTGTCGATCCGCATCCGAAACGCGTCGGCGGCGGCTTCGGCCAGCCGCCACAGGCCCTCGACCTGCGCCTCTGTCGGCGTGCGCGGCGACGGATCGATCACGATCAACGCCCCGAGCGGCAGATCCGGGGCGAGCCGGATCGGCGCGCCGGCGTAGAACCGCAGAAACGGCGGCTGGGTGACGTAGGGGTTCTCGACGAAGCGCGGATCCTGGCGCGCGTCTTCGACCACCAGCGGGGCCGGCAATTGGATCGCGAGGTCGCAAAACGCGTCGCACCGCGGCCCCTGCTCGACCGACAACCCTTTCGACGCGAAGAACCACTGCCGGTTCTCGTCAAGTACGGTGATCGCGGCGATCGGCGTCTCGAACAGCTGCGCCGCGAGTTCCACGATGTTCTGAAACCGCGACGCGTTCTCGGCGCGCGCGACCTCGAGATGGTCGATCAGCTTGAGACGTCTGGGTTCGTCGATCATGCTCGGCTCCTGGAGACGCCCCCAGTTCTGCCAGACGCGGCTTTCGCCGAGCTTATCGAACGTCGTTGACGATTTCTGACCCCGCCGGGGCCGGGCTCAGACCCCGAGCGCGAGCAGGACCCAGAGCGAGCCCATGCCGGCGACGATCGCCCCGACCACGCTGCGGGCGGCCATGCCGACCGTCAGCGCGAGCGCCGCGGCGATCAGGCGGGCCGGATCCAGCGCGCCGCCGGTCGCGTCGGGAAACACCACCAGCGGCGCGACAAGCGCCGGAAGCACGGCGGTCGGCACATAGCGCAGCAGCGTTCGGACCAGGGGCGACGGCTCTCGGTCGCCGATCAGTCCCAGAAACGAGAAACGGATCGCATAGGTGGCCAGCCCGAGCCCCACGATCACGGTCCAGATCGCCCCGTCGCTCACGGTCCCGTCTCCCCGGTGGGCCGACCCGCGGACGACACGTCGGCGGCGCGGGCGAGGGCGATCTCCACCGCGGCTCCGACCGCGACCCCGACCAGCGCGGCTAGAATAAGCCCGGCCTTGAACGGCAAACCGGCGAGCGCGATCGACGCCAGGGCCGCGGAGGTCGCCGCCGCCAGATGGGCCACGCTGCGCAGCATCGGCGCGAAAATCGCCAGAAACGCGATCGGCACCGCGAAATCGAGCGCCCAGCCTTCGGGGGCTTGAGCCCCGAGGGCCAGGCCCGCGGCCGACGCCGTGATCCAGGTGGCGGCGGTGACGACGCCGACCCCGAAATAGAAGCCGATTTTCAGCTCGAGCGGCTCGCCGGGCTGGTCGTGATAGCGCCGCGTCGCCAAAGCGAAGGCTTGGTCGAACAGCATATAAGCGGCGAGCGCCCGCACCCAGAGCGGCGCTCCGCGCCAATGGGGGGCGAGCGCGGCCGAATACATCGCCATGCGCAGGTTCACCACCGCGCCGGTGAGGATCACCAACAGCGCCGACGCGCCCTCGGTCATCAGCTGCAGCGCGGCGAACTGCGAGGCGCCGGCCACCACGAGACTGGTCATCGCCATCGCCTGAACCGGGTCGAGCCCCGCTTCGGCGGCGACCACCCCGTAGATCAGCCCGAACGGAGCGACCGCCAGCAGCACTGGCGCGGCCGCGACCGCGCCGGCGCCGACGGCGCGCATTTGAAAGTAATCCGCCATCGCCCGCTCCGCTCGACCGCGCCGCGGCCGCCCCGCTCGGTTATCGGCGGGCGGCGCGCGACGCTATCGAAATCCGGTGATGGCCGCGATCAGGCCCCCTGAACCCTCTCGACAAGCCCGACCGCCCAGGAGAGGCTGTCGCCGAGTTTTTCCAAAGATCGCGCATGTCCAGCTTTCTCATCGCTCCCGATCCGCACGACCCGCGACTGACGCGCGCCGTCTCCGGCCGGGATCAAGACGGCGTCGAGCAATCGATCCGCGTGGTCGAGGAGCGGCCGCTGACGATTTTTCTCAATCGTCAGGAGATCGTCACCTCGATGACGATCGGCGACCACCCTGAACACCTGGCCGTCGGCTATCTGCTGAACCAGAACATGCTGCGCCGCGACGACGTGGTGACGCGCGTCGACTACGACGCCGAGCTTGAAACCGTCGTGGTGCGCACCGAGCGCGAGACCGATTACGAGGAAAAGCTCCGCAAAAAGGTGCGCACTTCCGGCTGCGCGGTCGGCACCGTCTATGGCGACATGATGGAGGCGCTCGACGCGCTTCGGTTGCCGGGGCCGGACGAGGGGGCGGTGGTGCGCACCCGGTGGCTCTACGCCTTGGCCAAAGCGATCAACACGCAGCCGTCGCTCTATCTCGAAGCGGGCGCGATCCATGGCTGCGTGCTCTGCCGTGAAGACCGGCCGCTCGTCTACATGGAGGATGTCGGGCGCCATAACGCGGTGGACAAAATCGCCGGCTGGATGTTCGCCACCGGAACCGAGGCGCAGGACAAGCTGTTCTACACCACCGGCCGGTTGACCTCGGAGATGGTGACCAAGACGGCGCTGATGGGGATCCCGGTGTTGGCCTCGCGCTCGGGCTTTACGGCCAGCGGCGTGGCGATCGCCCGACAGGTCGGGTTGACCTTGATCGGCCGGATGCGCGGCCGGCGGTTCGTGTGCCTGTCGGGCGAGGCGCGTCTGATCTACGACGCCGATCCGGACGCGGCGTCGGACGAGGACGCGCGACACCGTCGCAAAAGCGCGCGCCCCGACGCCGAGGCCGACTAGTCGGCCAACGGTTCTGCGAAGGGGCCCCAGGGGTCCACCAGGGGTCCACCAGGG
>CAZBIG010000229.1:0-5497 GCA_964491865.1 uncultured Neomegalonema sp.
CGCCCCCCGACGCGCCGGGACTATCGCGACGACCGGCGCTCGGGCGGCGGCCGTCTGGCTCTGGTCGGCGTCGCCGCGGCGCTGGCGGTCATGGCCGGCTTCGGCGGCGGGGTGATGCTGTCGGGCGGTTTCGGCGACCCAAGCGCGCTGCTGAGCGGCCCGTCCGCGTCCCCATCCGCGCGCCCCGACGCGGCGTCGAACGCTTCGCCGGGGGCCCCCGAGACGGCGCAGGCGGCGTTCGAGCCGCCGAGTTGGAAGATGTCGGTCGCCGTTTATCACAGGCTCTACGGACCCGAGACCTTTGACGCCGCCCCGATCAGCGCGGCGGCGCTCGACGCCCGCCTGAAGCGCATCGGCGACGCGGTCGGGCTCAATCTGGTGCCGGCGGCCGAGGAGCCTCCGGGCGTCGTGTTGCGGCAGGCCCAGCTGCTGCGCTTTGGCGACCGCGCATTGGCGCAGATCGCGTTCCTGGCGGACGGCGGATTTCCGATCGCGCTCTGCGTCGTCGCGCGCCCCGAGCCGGGCGCGCCCTCGGCGACATTCGACAGCGCTCGGCTGCTCGATCAAAACTCGGTCTCGTGGACCTCGTCGGGCCACGCCTTTTTGCTGATCGGCGCGGCCCCGGACGCCGAGATGCGGCGCTTGGCGCGCGCCTTCGCCGAATTGGTGGGGTGACGCCGGGCGGCGCGAACGCCGCCCGGCCGCGCGCGCGTCAGAGGATTTCGATCGCGCCCAGATCGTCGATCAGGGTCCCGAAGCCGATCGCGGGGTCGAAATCGACGCTTTCGAGCGTGATGGTCCCGCCCGGATGCACGACCGTCAGCTTGCCGTCGGCGCTTTCGACCAGATCCCAGTCCGGATCGGCCGTCAGATCCTCGACGACCTGCAGGCCCGGGTCGCCGTTGTCCGGCAGGTTCGGGTCCGCCTCGAGCACGTCGGACGCGAACAGCTGGACCACGTCTTCACCGATGGCGAAATCAGTGACGCGGTCGTCGCCGAGCGCCCCGTTCGACGGATCGAAGATCAGCACGTCTTCGCCCGCGCCGCCGGTCAAGACGTCGTCGCCCGCGCCGCCGACCAGGGTGTCGTTCCCGCCGGCCCCCGCGATGTCGTCCGCCAGCGACGAGCCTTCCAGCAGATCGGCCGCGCCGGTTCCCGCGACCGGGACCGCGTCGCCCACGAGCAGGATCCCGCCGTCGATCAACGCTTCGAAGCTCAGGCTCGGATCGAACGCGACGCCGTCGAACAGGAACGAGCCGCCCGGATGGGTCACCAGAAGGTCGCCGTTCTCGCCGGCCGACAGCGTCCAGTCCGGGTCCGCGTCAAGGTCCGAGGTCTGGAAGCCGGGCGCGCCGTTGTCGGCGAGGTTCGGATCGGCGTCGAACACGTCGTCCGCGAACAAGAAGATCTTGTCCTCGGCCAGATCGAACCCCTCGATGGTGTCGTCGCCCTCATTCGCGTCGGACGGATCGAACACCAAGATATCGCCGCCCGCGCCGCCCGAGACGACGTCGTCGCCGCCGTTGGCGATCAGCACGTCGCCGCCCGCGCCGCCGTCGAGGCTGTCGGCGCCCTCGGTGCCCTCGAGCACGTCGACCCCGTCGCCGCCCGCGATCTCGATCGCGGGGGTCGCCGCCAGCACCCCCAGATCGACCAGCGCCGCGAAGGTGAGCGTCGGATCAAACGCCACATCCTCAAGCTCGATCGCACCGCCCGGATGGCGCACGGTCAGATTGCCGTCGGCGCTCTCGACCAACGCCCAAACCGCGTCGTCGGCGGCGTCGAGATCGTCGGGCTGGAACCCCGCCACGCCGTTGGCGTCGGGCAGATCGGGATCGGCGGCCAGCACGTCGTCGAGACGCAGGGCGATCACGTCCTCGGACAGGTCGAAGCCCACAATGACGTCGTCGCCAAGCTCGGGGTTCGACGGGTCGAAGACGTAAAGGTCGGCGCCGGCGCCGCCGGTCAGCGTGTCGTCGCCCGCCCCGCCTTCGAGCGTGTCGCCGCCCGCTTCGCCGTCGAGCGCGTCCGGGTTGTTCGATCCGATCAGCGTGTTGGCGCCGGCGTCGCCGTCGATGGCGGCGCCGATCAGCACCTTGGTCGTGCCGCCGCCGCCCTGGACCGGCGTGAAGGTCAGGTCGCGCAAGTCGCTTTCAACGTTCAGCGTGACGTCGGTCTGCCCGTTTCCGGTCGCGTCGATCAGGATTTGACCGGCGGTCGCGTCGACCGTCAGGCCGAGCGTCTCGGGATCGAACGGCAGGTCGAAGATCTTCAGCGCGTCGCCGGCGCCGAGGTCGGTCAGCAGGTTGTTGTTGTGGCCGACCGCGCTGTCGGCGAACAGATCGTCGCCCTCGCCGCCGGTGAGCGTGTCTTTGCCGAAGCCGCTGATCAGCGTGTCGTCGCCGACCCCGCCGTTCAGCTGGTCTTTTCCTTGACGGCCCGACAAGCGGTCATCGTCCTCGCGACCGTTCAGGGTGTCCCAGCCGACGCCGCCGAACAGCGTGTCGTTGCCCGAACCGCCGTTCAGCAGGTCGGCCCGGACGCCGCCGAACAGCGCGTCGTCGCCCGAACCGCCGAACAGCGTGTCGTAGCCGAAACCGCCAAACAACGCGTCCGAGCCGTTCTGGCCCTTGAGCGCGTCGTTGCCGAAGCCGCCGAACAGCGCGTCGTCCGCTTTGCCGCCGAGCAGCGAATCCCCGCCGCCGCCGCCGAACAGGGCGTCGTTTCCGTTGAAGCCCTCCAGCGTGTCGCCCCCGCCGAACCCGAAGAGCACGTCGTTCTCATGCCCGCCTCGGAGGCCGTTGTTCTTGCCGTCGCCCAGCACCACCGCGTCGAGATGGTCGGACCATACGGTGCCCTGCCATTCGTAGGTGTAGAGTTCCGGCGTGTTCTTTTCATAGTAGGTCGTCATGGCGTCGTTCCCTTCCTCACCCGCGCCGGA
Source organism: uncultured Neomegalonema sp. (assembly GCA_964491865.1). Classification (GTDB taxonomy): domain Bacteria; phylum Pseudomonadota; class Alphaproteobacteria; order Rhodobacterales; family Rhodobacteraceae; genus JBCBRF01. The sequence goes on from CAZBIG010000229.1 coordinate 2,942, forward strand.
AGCCCAGCCCCCTGACGCGTCCCGTCCGCCTTCAGCCCAACCCGGCGCGGCGGCCGCTGGCGCGCGAAATCGCAGATTCGACATCGCACAAGTTGCGATCTAGCACCCAGTGCGCGCGAGGCAAGCGCAGCGCGCCCGGGATAAAGGGTTTACGACCGCCCCGGTTTCCGGGGCGGCGCGCCATAAGAGAGATTTATCGCCGCGCGGCGCTCAGCGGTCGTCGAGCGCCATGGCGGCCGGCGGCTGCACGTCGATCAGGGGCCGCGCGGCCCCCGCGATCCGGGTTTTCTCATCCTCGGTCAGCGTCGCCGCTTCGGCGTCGGCAAGCCTGACCGTGACCTCTCGATGGGCGAAGCGGACGCCCTCGCGCTCGAACAACGCGCGGATCTCGGCGTACACCTTTTTGCGGATCACCCATTGTTCGCCCGGGCGGCACATGAATTTGACGCGGAGGATCATCGCGGAGTCCTCCATCATGTAAACGCCTTGGCTTTTCAGCGGCTGCAGAAACTTGTCGCCGATGTCCGGGTCCTGCAGCAGGTCGGCGCCGAGCTGCTTGATCAACTTGCGCACCCGCTCGACATCGGTGTCGTAGGTCAGGCGCAACGGCAGCTTCATCACCACCCAGTCTCGAGAATAGTTCGTCAGGTGCTGGATCTCGCCAAAGGGAACGGTGTGCAAATACCCGAGATGGTGACGCAACTGGAAAGAGCGCACCGAAATCTTTTCGACAGTGCCCTTTACATCGCCGAGGTCGATGTACTCGCCCTTGCGAAACGCGTCGTCGATCAGGAAAAACACGCCCGAGAAGATGTCGCGCACCAGCGTCTGGGCCCCGAAGCCGATCGCAAGGCCGATCACCCCGGCGCCCGCGAACAACGGCGTCACGTTCACGCCGATCTCGAGCAGGAACATCATGATCACGACGATCGCGATCGTCGTCAGCAGGAAGTTTCGAAACAGCGGCAGCAGCGTCGCGAGCCGTGAGGCGGCGGCCCCTTCGCCGCCCTCGCCGCCGGGTTCGACCACAAGGTCCGCGCCGCCCTCTTCCTCGATGCGTCGATCCACCCCGATGCGGACGGCGTGGTAGAGAATATAGCCGATCATCAGAATGACCGCGACGTCGACCGCGCCGCTCAAGGCGCCCTTCTCGGTGAACAGCGCGTCCGCGTCCCAGATCGACAAAAGGGCGAACACGCCCGCCACCAATGAAAAGATCGAGGCCACGCGACGCGCCAGATCCTCCATCGTGCGCATGCGATAGGCGCGGCGCGAGAACATCGGCAGCATGCCCGGATCGCGCCCGTCCAGAGCGGCCTCCGCCGCGTCCGAGCCGTCGATCGAAGGCTCGCCCGCGCGGTCGCGACGGCGCTGGAACACCCATTCGATCAAATAGGCGATCACGCCGTAGCTCACCAGCAACGCCGTCAGAATGGCGTAGGCGCCGACGATCAGCGACGCGCCCGGCGGTTGCCCCATCACCAGCCGATAGGTCATCTCGACCCAGGCGACGATCAGGTAGAGCGACGCCGCGGGGGCCCAAAGCGCCGCGCCGACGCGCGACAGCACGCTCGCCCGACCGCCCTGGCGCCCCAGGATCGCGCGGCTCACCGCGACGCGGTTGGCGCGGATGAGCGCGAGATTGATCAAAACCGTGACAAGCGTCAGCCCCAGCGTCGCCAGCGCGTGCGCGTCCGGCGGCGCGCCGAGCGCCTCGAGCCAGAGACACAATGACAGCGACGAGAAAGCGAAAGCCGAGCTGACGGCCATCCAGCGGTAGAGCACCCGCGCCTCGCGGTCGTCGAGCGACGGGATCCGGTAGTTCGGCAGGTAAGGCGCCAGCACCATGCGCCAGATCGCGTCGACGGTGCGGATCACGGCGAAGGTCGCCACGATCACCAAGGCGGTCTTTTGCGTCGCCGGATCGGGCTCGTAGTAGAGCGCGCCGATGAGCAGCGCCGTCGCCACCGCGATGGCCACGCCGGCGACGGTCAGCGCCACCCTGAGCGCGAGGATCGGCAGCTTCTCGACGAAGCCGCGGGGCGCGGGAACCTGCTGGGCGATGAACCAAGGTCCGACCAGGCGCACGCGGTAGTAGAACTTCTCGATCACCCACCCCACGGCCAGGCTGAGCCCGACCACCTTCAGCACCCAGAGGAAATGCGCGGCGTCGCCGGTGGGGCTCGCGGCGGCCAGCGCCGCTTCGACGCCGCCGAGCGCTTGCGGCGCGCGGTCGAGCAGCGCCCAGAACCGTTCGTAAAACGCCGCCAGCCCGGTTTGCGTGCGGTCGAGCACCGGCATCGGCGCGGCGCCGCCGTCGGACAGCCGGTCGTATCCGCCCGCGTCCCCCGCCGCGCGCACGGCTGCGAGCGGGTCCTCCGGCGCGGTCTCGCCCGAAGCGCCGAGGGCCGAGTATCCGTCCGGCGTCACCACGATCACCGGCGCGCCCGACTGCTGCGCGCGCCGGATCAGCGTCTCGAGCGCGCCGGGCGGCCGGGACCCTTCGGCGCCGGCGCCGCTGGGGCTGGGCCCGCCCGGACCGGTCGACCCCGCGTC
>CAZBIG010000230.1:0-5465 GCA_964491865.1 uncultured Neomegalonema sp.
GGTCGCCGCCAAACCTCTCAAAAAACTCTCTCAATACGAACCAACCCCAAAAAAAACCCCGCCGCGACACCGCCGCAGCGGGGGTTTTTCGCGTCTACTTCACGTCCCGAGCGCGACCGGCGCAGCGTTGCAAAGCCCTCGAAACAGCGTTTATCGGTCATCGTCGCCGTCCGAGCGTCCCGCGGCCTCTCGCAAGATTGACCGGCGCCGCGCTTTATGACCGACGTCAACGGCGCGGCGTCGCGAGAAACCGCGGTCGCCGACGCAGGAGCCGCGCAAGGGGGGAACGGACATGGATCGGTGGATGCGATACGGGCTCGGGGCCGTGCTGCCCGCAGCTGTGTTCGGCGCGGGCCTGCTCTCCGCCGCGCAAGCCGACGACGCGCTCTGCGCCAATCCGCAAGAGCATTGCGGCGCGCGTCTCGATGCGACCTGCTTGGCGCGATACGGGGCCGGTTCGGTCTCGGCGACCCCCAGCCCCGATTGCGCGCAGGGGTTCGCCGCCTATCGCGACTGTCTGGCGTCGGTGGCCGAGACCTGCGGAAGCGGCGGCGATCTCAACCGGGCGCAACAGGACGCGGTCGAAAGCCTCGAGGGTCTCGCGCGGCTCGGCGGCCTGATCCCGGATCCGACATCGATCGTCGAGTTTTACAACAACGCCTTCGTCTATGAGCGCCGCGGCGACGCCTTGAACGCCCGGCGCATGTATGAGCGCGCGATTGCGGAAGGCGCCGAGGCGCTCGATCTGCATCTGCGCTATGCGGCGCTGCTGAAAGCGCAAGAGGGGTTGCTCGGCGCCCGGGAAGTGGCCAACGACATCGCCCGGCGCCAGCCGGACAATCCGGCGGCCGCGCTCTCAGCCGCCCTGCTGACGCCGGCGCCCGAGCGCGAGGCGGCGTTGCGCGCGCTCGCGGCCAGCTTTGCGCCGGCGCATTACGAGATTTCGCGCCTGTTCTCGGCCGAGCGGCTCGGCCAGCAGTCCCTGGCCGACCAGCAGGCGGAAAAGGCCGCGCTCGAGGCCTTCGTCGCGGCGGACGAGCAAGGCCGCATCTATCGCTGGTTTCTCGAAAAGGCTTTCGCCGAGGCGTGGCGGCGCGACGCCCGGGCGCGGCTCGCGGTTTATGACACGCGCGCCGTCGATATCGAGCCGGTGGCGCTCAGCGCCCAGGCCTCGAATGACGGGTGGATCTTGTCGCTCAGCCTGGTCGAGCCCGCGCGCGCGATCCGCTACAGCGTCGACGGCGGCCCGATCAACAGCACCGGGGTCGCCGGCGTGGTCAACCCGGCGACCGGGGCGCCGCAGCCGAAAACCTTTTTCACGCTGCCGCTCGGCGTCGAGCAGGCGGCGATCCGTGTTTGGTACGACGATGTGCGCGAGCGCGAGCAGGGGCCGTTCTCGCTGACCTTCGCCGCGCGCGAGGCGTTCGTCGCGTCGACCAAGAACGCGCTGGGCGCGCTAAACCGGTGGGTTCAAGGCCGCGAGTATGACGGTCGGTTCCTGGTGTATTTCACGACCCTGGTCAGCCACCGGTGCGGCCTGTCGGAGGTCGCTTACGGCGTGGACCGGGACACGCCCGACCAGACCTTGCCGCTCGCGCCCTGCGATCCGAAGAACCCCTACTCGGTCGGCGACAACGCGACCCTGTACGAGACCTTTCCGTCGAAGATCGAGAAAATGTCGGTGCGATTGACGTTCGCCGACGGCGAGGCGTCCGAGCTGCGAGTCTTCACCTTCGACTGATTAAACGGAACGGGTGCGGCCGATGGCGAAACGGGTGTTCTGGGGCTTGGCTTGCGCGGCGGCGGCGGCGCTGATGGTCGCGGCGGCTCAGGCGCGCTCGCCGGTCGAGGCCGCGCGGGTTTTTCTCGAGACGCTGCCGGCCGAGAAACGGGCGCAAGCGGCCAAGGCCTATGAGGACCCGGATCGCCTGCGCAGCCGCTACACGCCCGGCCGTCGGGGCGGTCTGTCTCTCAAAGACATGACCGTGGCGGAGAGGGAGGCGGCTTTCGCCTTGGTCGATGCGATGCTCAGCGCGGAGGGGCGCGCGCTGGTGGACCAGGTCATCGAGCGCGAGCGCATCCTTGGCGAGATCACCGACGCGACCGGCTATCGCGACCCGACGCTGTACTATCTCGCCGTGTTCGGCGAGCCGGGCGGCGCGGCCTGGTCGGTGCGCTTCGAAGGGCATCATTTGTCCCTGAACCTCGCCTATCGGGGCGCGACGCTGGTGTCGGCGACGCCTTACGCCGTGGGCTCGAACCCGGAGCGCACCGACTGGCCGGGCGCGCCGCCGGTGTTGCTCGGGCCCTTGGTCGAGGCGGCGCGGACCACCGCGGACGGGCCCGAGGCGCGGCGCCGGTTCGCCGAGCGGCTGTTCGCGCCGTTTCCGGCGGCCTGGCGCGACCAAGCGGTCGACGAGCTGATCGCGCGCGGCGCGTTCGCCGAGGGGCAGACGGTCTCGGTCGGGTTTCAGCGCTTCGGCGGCGACGCGGCGCTGACGGTCGAAACGCGGCAGACCAATCACATCCATCTGATCTTTCAGGATTTTCGCCGCGATTTCGGCGTGGGGGAGGGGGAGCGATGAGCGCAGCCTCGGTCGAGCGCCTCGAGGTCGCGGCCGGCCCCTGGCGTGTCGAGCTGGTCCCCGAACGGGGGGCGAGCCTGACCCGGCTGGCCTGGACCCACCCCGACGGCGCGACGCGCGAAATTCTGCGGCGCCCAAGCCCCGACCAGATCGACGACCGCGCCGCCAGCCTGTCGCTCTTGTCGTCGTTCCTGATGCTGCCGTTCGCGAATCGGATCGACGGGGCGCGTTTCGAGTATGACGGTCTCTCTTGCGCGCTGCCCCTCAACCGGCCGCAGCAAGACTGCGCGATCCACGGTCATTCGCGCGAGCATGTCTGGCGGGTCGTCGAGAGGGACGCGGACAGACTGGTCTGCGAAGATTTGGTCAGCCGCGACGATACGCCGTTTCGCTATCGCGCCGAGCTTTCCGTGACGGCGACGCCCGAACAGGTGACGATCGGGGTCAGCGTCGAGAACCGCGCCGATCGGGCCTTGCCCTACGGCTTTGGTCTGCATCCCTGGTTTCCGCGCACGCCGGAAAGCCGACTGCGCTTCGACGCGGCGAACACCTTCACGCCGGATCCGCGCACCTTCCCCGTGGCGCGCGAAAGCTTGGGGCTCGAGACCGACTTCTCGGCCGGTTTGGCGCCGGAAAGCCGGATCGGTCTCGATCGCCATTATGCGGGCTGGTCTGGGACAGCCGACATTCGCCAGCCGGATCTGGGCTACGCGGCCACGCTGTCCGGCGACGGGGCGTTTCGAAACCTGCACATCTATGTCGCCGGCGACCGCCCGGATTTTTGCGTCGAGCCGGTCAGCCACGTGACCGACGTCGTCAATCGGCGCGCCTTCGCCGAAGACGGCGACATGGCTCGGCTCGAGCCGGGCGCGCGCCTCGCCGGCGTCGCGACCTTGCGGGCGGCGCCCCTTTGAGCGCTCGGCGCGGCTATTGCGACGCCCAAAGGATGCGGCCGATCCACGCGAGCTGATCGTAGCGGCACCGCGCTTCGCCCTCGGCGGCGTCGCGCTCGAGAAGCGGCGCGACCGCGAGACCGAAATCGTCCCGCGCGGCGAGCCGGCCGACACGCACCGCGCCCGAAGCCAGCGCGACCGCGACGCGGCACCCGATTTCCTGAGGACTGTTCGGCGCGATCAACAACCGGTCGCCGGCGCGGTACGCGCCGCCCGCCCCGCCCACGGATCCGGCCTCGATCTCGAGCCAGAACGCGTCGGGGTCGGCGAGATCCGGGGCCGGCGCCTCGGCCCCCGAGGGGCGGGCGGCCCCCGTCTCGCCAAGCGTCAGCACGGGCAGTCGCTTCGGACTGTCGATCTTGGGACGCCCGTCGATCAACCGAGCGAGGCCGTGAAAATCCTCGCCGGTGACGCTCATGACCTTGGCCAAGGTCTCGACGCTCGGCCAGCGCAGCCGGCCGTCTCGGCCGACCCGTTTCGACGGATTAAAAGCGGTGGCGTCGAGCCCCGCGATCTTCGCCAAACCCGAGGCGGAGAGCGCGCGCATATCCGCCAGCGCGTCCAGCGCGCCCCAGACGCGCCGATGCGTCTCGGCCAGCGGCGCGTCCGACACGGCTGTCCCAGCTCGATCTCCAACCGAGCGCGGCGGCGATTGGGGCGTATCCATGGCGAACCCGTAGCAGCGTCTCGCCGACGCCGGAAGCTCGAACCGTCGTCGATCGCAACCAACGCCGGGCGCGCCCCCGGGTTCCCTGCGCCCCGTCAGCCGCGATCGGGCAGCAGTTTCAGCACATAGCCCGGCAGCGCGAAGGCCGCCTTGTGGACGTCCGGCGTGTAGTAGCGGGTCTCGAAGCCGGCGCTTTTCACCCGCTGACGCAGCAGCGTGTCCGCGACGTCGCGCAGCCTCGGGTCGTGCGACCCCCAACCGAGCGCCATCGGCCCTCCGGCATAGCTCGGCACATGGGCCAGATAGCAGGTCCAGTCGGCGAACAAGGTCTTAAAGGCCCGCATAGTGCCGGTAAGCTCGTCCGGCTGCATGAACGGCACGCCGTTTTGCGTCACCAGCACGCCGCCGTCGGTCAGCCGCTTCGCGGCGTGGCCGTAGAAATGATCGGTGAACAGCGTCTCGCCGGGACCGATCGGGTCGGTGCTGTCGACGATGATCACGTCGAAGCGCTCGCCATCGCCGGCTTTCATATAGTCGGCCCCGTCAGAGATCACGAGTTCGAGGCGCGGATCGTCGAACGCGCCGGCCGACAGGCTCGGCAGATGCTGCTTCGAGAAATCGACCACGCCCGCGTCGATCTCGACCATCACCACGCGCTCGACGCTGCGGTGGCGGCAGACCTCGCGCAGCATGCCGCCGTCGCCGCCGCCGATAATCAGCACGCGCTTGGCCGCGCCATGGGCGAACAGCGGCACATGGGTCAGCATCTCGTGATAGATGAACTCGTCGCCTTCGGTGGTCTGAACCACGCCGTCGAGCGTCAGCACCCGACCGAAGCGTTCGTTCTCGAAAATCCGCAAGCGCTGATGGTCGGTCTCGCTGTCATAGCGGAGCGCGTCGATCCGGAGCGCTTGACGATAGGTCGCGTGGAGCTCCTCCACGGCCCAAGTGTCGGCCGTCGCGTCGGTTCTTTTCGCCGGGGCCACCGCGTCACCTCCTCAAAATGGCGCGCGCCGCCGACGAGGGTCTCGCCGACGGCGCGCGGAAAAGCGGAAAAATCAGGGGCGCGGGATCGCGCCCGAGCGCTTAGACGATGCCTTCGCCGCGCAGCAGCTCTTGCACGCGGACGTCGCCCGCCTGAAAAGCGTCGCGCAGCACCTCGACCGCGCGGTGCGGCTCGGCGTCGCCGCACATGAACACGTCGAACGCGCCGTAGCGCCGCTCGGGCCATGTGTGCACCGAAATGTGGCCCTCCGCGAG
>CAZBIG010000231.1:0-5463 GCA_964491865.1 uncultured Neomegalonema sp.
CGGCGGCATGACCGTGATCGTGAAAGGCGTTGTTAATCTTCAGGACAGCGACTTCGAGGTCGTCAGCGGCGGTAAGGGCAGCGATGTGTTCCATGGCGGCGCCGGGGCCGACACGCTTTACGGCGGCGACGGCGACGACCTTCTGGAAGGCCATGGCGGGAACGACCGGATTTACGGCGGCGCCGACAAAAACCGGCTCGACGGCGGCTATGGCGACGACAGCCTCTATGGCGGCGTGCACGAAGACACGCTCGAGGGCGGCGACGGCGACGACGAAATGGTCGGCGGGCGCGGCCACGACCTGCTGAAAGGCGGCCATGGCGACGACGAGATGAACGGCGGCGATTTCGACGACACGCTCGACGGCGCCTGGGGCGACGACACCATGCGCGGCGAACACGGCGACGACCGTCTCGAGGGCCATAAGGGCGCCGACCTGATGTATGGCGGCGACCACAAGGACACGCTCCTCGGCGGCCACGGCGACGACAGCCTTTATGGCGGAAACCAGGACGACCGGATCGACGGGGAGCGGGGCGGCGACCAACTGCGCGGCGGGGCCGGGCGCGACGCCTTCGTGTTCGGCGCGCATGACGCCGGCGATCAGGATGTGATCCTCGATTTCGACCAGGGCATGGACAAGATCGTGCTCCGCGGCGCGACGCAGGCCCCGACGATCGACTATGACGGAAGGGACAGCAGCTTCGCCTTCGGCGAGATGACCGTCATCGTCAAGGACGTCGAGCTCGACGCCAACGATTTCGAGTTCGAATAACCCGTCCCATAAAACCTGCGCGCCGGCCCGGGTTCACAGCCGCCCGGGCCGGCGCCGACCTCTCGCCGGGGCGCCGCCGACCGAGGCGGGCTGGGTCGACATCAGCCCCGGGCTCGCCCCCGTGGCGTTCCCGATCTCTTGCGTGCGAGGTCGTCGGCCACGGTTCGGAGAGGCCGGGGCGCTCGGCGGACGCTTGGGCCTTGTCAGCGACGCCAGCGTGACCGCGTCGCCCACGCCCTCAGGACGCGCAGGCGCGGCGCCCGGAAGCGTTGCGATCCAACGGCGGCGGCCCGTTCCAGCGGTTTTCAGCAGTCGCGCCGACTGACCCGCGCGCGGCCCGACAGATCAGCGCTATTGTCTCCGGCCCTCTGACTTGGGCGCCTGGCGCAACGACGCCGACGGCCTCGTCGGCCGCAGCGTCGAGCTCACAAATCGTCCGCCGTCGACGAAACTAATCAAAACCTCAGCCTTGTCCGAATTTTCCGGACGACTTGAAGCTGAAATTTCAATTGGTGCCCAGGAGAAGACTCGAACTTCCACTCCCGAAGGAACAGGTACCTGAAACCTGCGCGTCTACCAATTCCGCCACCTGGGCACGGGGCGCGAGCAGGGCCTCGGCCCCGCGGCAGACGCGCTCGATAGGCGTTCGCGCCGGGCCTGTCAACGGCCGCCGCATCGGCGTCGCCACAGCCGAAAGCCGCGCGCGCAGAGCCGCTCCGGGCGATCTTAAACGGGCGGCATCCCAACGACGCGATCGCGGCGCCGCGCCTCTAACCGCAACGAAGCGGCGGGAAAGGAAACAGGGCGCCGGCCCTCGCCGAGGAGCGACGGGGGGGAAGCCCGCGGACGCAGCCGCGAAACCTGCGCCGAGCCGAGCGCCCTGCGCCTTTGGTCGACGCGCCGACCTCTCTGAAGAGTTCCCGCGCCGATCGGCTCAAAATCCGTGAAGCGACGCGCGGAAGCCGCTTGCGGCCTTGTTGGGTCGCGACGCAGATGGGGAGGTCGCCGGCCGATCGCGGCGGACTACCCTTAGAGGGGTGAGATGATCGCCTCGCGCGCGGCGCGCGAGATTTCGGCTTGGAGGGCGCGATGCCGTTGGTGGTGCTGATCGGGGGCTCGGGGTTCATCGGGCGGTACGCCGCGCAGGCCTTCGCCCGCGAGGGTTGGCGGGTCCGCGTCGCGACGCGCCGGCCGAACCAGGCGATCGACGTGCGCACCTACGGCGCCGTCGGCCAGGTCGAGCCCGTGCAGGCCAACATCCGCGACGACGCCTCGATCGCCCGGGTCGTCGCCGGCGCGGACGTGGTGGTGAACTTGGTCGGGATCCTGGCCCCCCTCGGCAAACAGAGCTTCAAAGCGGTGCAGGAGGACGGGGCCGACCGGGTCGCGCGGATGGCCAAGCAGGCCGGGGTCCCTCGATTGATCCAAGTGTCGGCGATCGGCGCCGACGCGGAGAGCCGCGCCGTCTATGCGCAGACCAAGGCGGCCGGAGAAGCGGCGGCGCGGGCGCAGTATCCGGACGCGATCGTGCTGAGGCCCTCGATCGTGTTCGGCCCCGAAGACCAGTTCTTTAATCGCTTCGCCGGTATGGCGCGATTGTCGCCCTTCCTGCCTGTGGTCGGCCCGAACACGCGGTTTCAGCCGGTCTATGTGGGCGACGTCGCGTCCGCCATCCTGGCCGCGGCGATCCGCGAGGACGCGCTCGGCAAGACCTTCGAACTCGGCGGCCCGCGGATCTACAGCTTCGCCGAGCTGATGCGGCTGATGCTGAAGGTGATCCGCCGGCGGCGTTTGCTGCTGCCGCTGCCGTTCTTCATCGCCCACATTCAAGGGTTCGTCTTCGATCTGATCCCGTGGGTCACGTTCGGCCTGATCGGCAACGGCGTGCTGACGCGCGACCAGGTCCGGCTGCTGGCCAAGGACAATGTCGCGGCCGAGGACGCGCCGGGGCTGAAGGATCTGGGGGTGACCCCGACGACCGTCGAGGCGGTGACGCCGAGTTATCTTTGGCGGTTCCGGCCGCAGGGCCAGTATGACGAGACCCCCGAAGAAGCGTGACGCCGCCGGGCCGGCCTGAGCACGGCGGCGTCGCGGCGGCCGGGCGATCCCTCGCCCTCGGCCGTCCGCGTGGGATTGCGAGGGCCGAGGCCGGGGTCGGGCCCCGTCAGCCGGTCATCGCCTGAAATGTCGGCTCGCTGCGCCCGCTGCGGAAAAAGGCGATCAGGCTGTCGAGTTTCTCGGCGTCCTGAGCCATGGCGCGGGCCGCCGAGGCGTTCTGGTCCGCAATCGCGGCGTTCTGCTGGGTGAAGCCGTCCATCGCGCTGATCGCTTGGGACATTTCGGCGACCCCGGTGGCTTGCTCGGAGCTGGCCGAGGCGATCTGCGCGATCGTCTCCTCGACCGACCGGATCGCGGCCACGATCTGGTCGAGCGACGCGCCGGCCCGCCGGACCAGCTGCACCCCGGCCCCGACCTCGCCCGTGCTGCTGGCGATCAGGCCGCGGATGTTCTGCGAAGCTTCGGACGAGCGCTGCGCCAAGGTGCGCACTTCGGAAGCGACCACGGCGAAGCCCTTGCCGGCTTCGCCGGCGCGCGCCGCTTCGACCGCGGCGTTCAGCGCGAGCAGATTCGTTTGGAACGCGATGCCGTCGATGACGCCGATGATGTCGGCGATCTCGGCGGCGCCCTTTTCGATTCGCGCCATCGCTTCGACCGCTTCGCCGACCACCGCGCCGCCCTCGACGGCCATGTGCGACGCGTCGGCCGCCAGCTGGTTCGCCGCGCGCGCGTTCTCGGCGTTCGACTGCACCGTGCTGGTCAGCTCTTCGATGGTGGCGGCGGTCTCCTCCAGCGACGAGGCTTGCTGCTCGGTGCGAGAGGACAACTGCCCGGCCCCGTCGGTGATGCTGTCGGCGTTTCGGCGGACCTTCGCGGCGCTCGCGTCGAGCTCTCGAACCAAGTCGGAGAGGCGCTCGATGGTGGCGTTCGCGCTGTTTTGCAGCGTGGCGAAGGCGCCGGAGAAGGCGCCCTCGACCCGCGCGCCGAGATCGCCCTCGGCCACCCGTTCGAGCGCGGCGCCGGTCCGCTCGACGCCCTCGCCGGCGACTTCGAGCAGGCGGTTGAGGCCGGACGCGATTTCGTTGAGTTCGGCGTCGGGGAACGTGGTCGGGGCGCGGTTCGACAGATCGCCCGCGACCGCGGCGTCCACCACCTGGCCGATCGAGGTTTTGAGCTCGGCCATCATGGCGCGCCGCTGACGCTCGGCCTGGGCGTCGGCGTCCTCTTTTTCGCGCGCCATGGCCGCCACGCGTTCCGCGTTCGCCTTAAAGACCGTCAGGGCGCGGGCCATGCGGCCCAACTCGTGCCTTTGCGCGTCGGCGTCGATGTCGACCGTCATGTCTCCCGCCGCGAGGCGCTCCATGCGCGACGCCGTCAGGTTGACCGCGCGCGACAGGCCGAGACCGATCCATCCGGCCAGTCCGGCCCCGACGACAAGGGCGCCGACCGCCAGAAGCGCGATGTTGAGCTCGGTGCGCAGCGCGAAGTCGATCGCGCCGGAGCCGACGCGGTTCTGCTCGTCGACCACGGCGTCGAGCGTGGTTTCGAGGCGCGCCTGCACGCGCGGCCCGATCACGTCGAGCTGATCGGCGCGGATCGCGTTGCGCTCCTCGATGACCGTGCGAGCGGCGCGCGCGGTGTCAAGAAACGCGGCGATCCCCTGCTGGGCGGCCGTGGCGTCGGCGCGGCGCTCGGCGTTTTCGAGCGTCTCGAGCAGCTTCGACACGTCGCGCTGTGCTTCGGCCAGGCGCTGTCCCGCGGTCTCGAACGCTTCGGACGCGTTGGTCCGCAGAAAGCGCTCGATGTAGAGCCGGCCGAGCAACAGCTCTTGCTGGGCGCGGCCGGCGAAGAGCGCCGTGTCCGCGTCGCCGTCGCGAGACGCCGTCTCTAAGATGCGGGTGAGCCGCTGGCGCGTATCCTGCCCGACCGACCCGAGCCGGGCGACATGGGCGTCGCGCTCGGCTTGCAGGACGCGCATCCGGTCGAAAGCGCTTTGAAAGCGTTCGGCGTCGGCGGCCGTCTCGGAAAGCATCGCGCGCGCCGCCGCATCGCCGTCGAACAGCGCGGTGTCGCGCGTCTGATCGAAGATTTCTTCAATATTTCCCGAGAGCTCTTCGGCCGCCGCGTCCGAGGGCGCAATTCGATAGTTAAGCGCAGCCATGCGCGCCTCGAACAGATCCTCGGCGATGGCGTTCAAGCTCAAGGATTGTTTTGACGTCGCACGGTACGCGCTCAGGACGCTGGAAAGCTCGGCGACGGCCAGAAAGCCGATGGCGCCGAGCGCCGCGCAGATCGCCAAGACAAGACCGACACCGGCGAAGATCCGCCCCTTAATACTCAGCGCAGACATGACGTATCCCGAACCGCTAAACTCTTGCGATTATGGGCCGGCGATCCAAAAAATTCGGTAAATCGGGGAGTGAGAATACGCTGATATTTGAATGTCGGCTTAAGTCCGCCAGAGTTTCGGCTCTGGGGGCGAAGATGTCGCGACGCGTGTCCGGGGCCTGCTGGCGCGCGCGGCGTCAGGAGGCCGACGCGCGCCTGACCGCGCGCAGCGCCGCTTCCGCCTGGGCGAGGCGGGCGAGCAGGGCGGCGGCGTCGTCGGCCAGCGCCGCCGCCGTGGCGCC
>CAZBIG010000232.1:0-5454 GCA_964491865.1 uncultured Neomegalonema sp.
CGCCCTGCGCCGCCCGCCCTGGGCCTCGCGCGACCGGGGCGCTCGGGTCAGATGGCGGCGCCTGACGCGGACTTACTCGGGCGACGCCGCGGCGAACGCGCTCGGCCGCGCCTTGCGGGCCATATGGTCCAGCACCGCGTTGACGAAGCGCGCCTCTTGGCCCTGGCCGAAGAACGCCCGAGCGACGTCGACATATTCGTTGATCACGACCTTGTGCGGGGTGTCGGGCTGTCCGATCAGTTCGAAGCCGCCGGCGCGGAACAGGGCGCGCAGCGTCGGATCGACCCGCCCGAGGGGCCATTTCGCCACAAGCGCCGCGTCGGTCAGCCGGTCGATCGCCACCTGATCGGCGACGACGCCGGCCAGCAGCGCGCGGAACAGCTCGAGATCCGCTTCGCGGTACTGCGCGCCTTCGATCTCGGCCCCGATCCGGTGGATCTCGAACTCTTTGCGCACCGCCTCGACCGGCGCCGCGGTGATCTCGACCTGGTAGAGCGCCTGGACGGCCGCTAGGCGCGCGGCCGATCGGGCCAGACGCCGCTCCTCGCGCCGCAGCCGGCGTCGCTCTTCGCGATCGGGCGCGGTTTCGAGCGGGTCGGTCGCGCGCTCAGGGTCCGGCGCGCCGTCGCGCGCCGCGGGTCGGTCGCTCTCCGGCGTGGGATCGGGGTCGGTCATGCCAGCAACAGATGGTCGTCGTCCGGACGGAAGGCGGGCGCCCGCGACGCCCCGAACCGCCGCGCCAGCGCGATCAGATGAAGCGCCGCCAGCGCCGCGCCGCCGCCCTTGTCCTGCTCCTCCGGTCGAGCCCGCGCCAGCGCCTGCGCCTCGTTTTCGACGGTCAGGACGCCGTTGCCGATCGCCAGCCCCCGCTCGACCCCGAGCGTCATCAGACCTCGCGCGCTCTCCGCGCAGACCGTTTCGTAATGGGTGGTCTCGCCGCGGATCACGCATCCGAGCGCGACGAAGCCTTCGAAGCGTCCGGCGTCGGCGGCCAGACGGATCGCGATCGGCAGCTCGAGCGCGCCCGGCGTCTCGACCCGCTCGACCTCGGCCCCGACCCCGGCTAGAGCCGCCTCGGCCCCGCGGATCAGATGGTCGGCGATCTCGCGGTAGAACGGCGCGGCCGCGATCAGCACCCGCGGCGGACGGTCGAACACCGGCGCGGCGGGGGCCGCGTGCTGGGCGGATTGAACCATGGGGCTCTCCAACGATCGGGGCGGGGCGCTCAGCCCGCTTCGCGCATTCGGGCCACGTATCGGGCCAAGACGTCGATTTCCAGGTTCAACCGCGCCCCCGGGGCCAGCGCGTCGAAGGTGGTCCAGTCCTTCGTGTGCGGAATGAGGTTCACCCCGAAGCGAACCGCGTCGGCGGCGTCGGCGACCTCGTTCACCGTCAGCGAGCAGCCGTCGAGCGCCACCGACCCCTTGGGCGCGATGAACGGCCCGAGGGCGCGCGGCGCGCTCAGCGTCACCCGGGTGCTGTCGCCGTCGGCGGTCGCCGAGACCACCTCGGCCACGCCGTCGACATGCCCGGTCACGATGTGCCCGCCCAACTCGTCGCCGACCTTCAACGCGCGCTCGAGGTTCACGCGGCGGCCCGGCCGCCAGTCGCCGAGAGTCGTCTTCGACAGGGTTTCGGCGGACACGTCCACCGAAAACGCGCCGGCCTCGGCGTCCTTTTCGACCACGGTCAGGCACACCCCGGCGCAGGCGATCGAGGCCCCGAGCGCGATGTCGGCCACCGGATAGCCGGTGCGCAAGCGCAGGCGCGCGTCCTGCGCGCCGTCGACGGCCAAGACTTCGCCGATGTCCGTGATGATCCCGGTGAACATGCGCGGCTCCCTGAGCGCTGTGGCGGCGGACGGTCCGATGGCGCGGATATTGCGGGCTTTTGCTCGGCGGCGCCGGCGATCGGTCGCCGAGACTTAGAGCCTCGCGGCTGAAATGGCGAGAGGAGCGCGGATGCGCCGACCTCAGGAGCGTCGCCCCGAAACGCTGGACCGTCCGTGCGCCGCCGAGCCCGCTCTCGACGCCGGGCCCGGCCCGCGCGACGCGCCCGTCCGGCCGATCCCGTCGCCGCGTCCGGCCCGGGCGCGGACCGCCCGGCGGTTTTGTTTCTTGCAGGGCCCGCACGGCCCCTTCTTCGGCGAACTCGCGGACGCGCTCGGGCATCTCGGCCACAGCGCCTTTCGCGTCGGCTTTTCGATCGGCGACGAGCTGTTTTGGGGCGGCCGACCCTATCGGCCGTTTCGGGATCCGCCCCAGGGCTGGGCCGCGCGGGCCGAAGAGACGCTGCGCCGCGAGGGCGCGACCGATCTGGTCGTCTATGGCGACGCGCGCGCCTATCACGCCCACGCCCTCGACGCCGCGCGTCGGCTGGGCGTTCGGACCCACCTGTTCGAGGAAGGATACATCCGCCCCTACTGGATCACCTATGAGCGCGACGGGTTGAACGGGGCGTCGCCGCTGATGCGGATCGGGCTCGACGACATCGACGAGGCGCGGTTGCCCGACGATCCGGTCCAAGAGCTGCCGCCGACCAATTGGGGCGAGTTGAACGCGCACGTGTTTCACGGGTTGCGCTATCACTGGCTGAACCAGTTCATGAACTGGCGCTATCCGCACACGCTGCGCAGTTCGCCGCGCACCGCGTGGCAAGAGTGGCGCGGGACCTATGGCCGCGCCGTGATGATCCCCTTTCTGGCGGCGCGGCGGCGGTTGCGGAAGCGGCGGCTCTACCGCGAGGGTCGGCCCTATCACCTGGTCCTGCTGCAGCTGCGCTGGGACGCGTCGATCCAGCGCTACAGCCCCTATTCCGGCATGGCCGAACTGGTGGCGGATTGCGTGCGGGCTTTCGCCGAGGGCGCG
Source organism: uncultured Neomegalonema sp. (assembly GCA_964491865.1). Taxonomy (GTDB): domain Bacteria; phylum Pseudomonadota; class Alphaproteobacteria; order Rhodobacterales; family Rhodobacteraceae; genus JBCBRF01. The sequence continues at coordinate 2,868 of CAZBIG010000232.1, forward strand.
CCGGCCGAGGATTTGCTGGTCTTCAAAACCCATCCGCTCGAGGACGGGCTCGAGGGGCTGCCGCGCGTCGCGCGCGCCGCGGCCGACGCGGCCGGCCTCGACCGCGATCGGATCCGCTTCATCGACGGCGGCAAGCTCGGCAAGATCCTCGATCCGGCCAAAAGCGTCGTGACCGTGAACTCGACCGCCGGGCAGCAGGCGCTGTGGCGGCGCAAGCCGGTGAAGACGCTCGGCGACGCGGTCTACGCCAAGCCGGGGCTGGTCTCGCAACAGAGCCTGGCCGCGTTCTTCGCCGACCCCGCCCCCGGGGACGCCGAGCTCTATCGGCGGTTTCGGCGGTTGATGCTGGCGACCTCGCAGCTGCGGGGCGGCTTCTACACCCGCTCGGGCCGGCGCATGGCGCTTGACGCCGCGCTGCGCGCGATGCTGGCGCCCGAGGATCCGTACGCGCCGTTTCTGAAAGCGGGCGCGTCGGCGGACGCTCCTTCGGACGCGCCCTCAGGCGCTCCCTCGGGGGGGGCGCCCTCGGCGCGTTAACAGTTTCCTCTGCAACGCCTGAAACCGAGCACGCGGTGTCTAATGGTTTACGCGCCGCGGCGATCGGTAAGGGCTTGTTAAGTCTCGGCGACGATATCTGGCGACGGTCTAGAACCGCTGGCGAACGAGAGAGCGCGGCGTCGACCGAGCGCGCGGCGCCAGGCTGGGGCCGCCGCCAGCAGATCGGCGCGCCCCTGGCACGAGGGATGACGATGAGCGACGACACCAAGACGCGGCCCGCCCGGGCGGCCGCCCTGAAGACCCGCCCGACCACCGCCCCGAGCAACTTCCCTCGGGCGCTGCGCCGGGCCGTCCTGGCTTCGGCCGCGGCGATCCTGGTCGGCGGCTGTTCGAATTTCCTGCCGCAAGTCGGGCCGACCGCGGGCGACATCGTCGACCCCAATCCCGAGCGGGAAATCGACTACGCGATCGCCGAGCTGGACAGCAAGGCGGTCCAGGCGGCGCGGAAGAGCGCGCCCATCGCGTTCGGCGAGAACCAGTTTCGCGAGCAGCTGCCGCTGCGGACGGGCCTGATCGGCCGCGGCGATTTGCTGACGATCTCGATCTGGGAGCCGGTCGAGGACGGGCTGCTGACCGCGGTCGGGTCGAAGCAGGCGCTGATCGAACAGGTCGAGGTCGACGACAACGGAAACGTTTTCGTGCCCTACGCCGGCACCTTGCGCGCCAGCGGCCGCACCATGGCGGGCCTGCGCGCGGCCATTATCGAGGGGCTGCGGGAGAAAACCACCGATCCCCAGGTCACCGTCACCCGCGCCGAGTATCGCAGCCGCGGCGTCTCGGTCCAGGGCTCGGTCGGCGTGCCGGGCGTGCAGCCGCTCGAGCCGCAGACCCGGCGTCTGCTGCCGATGCTGGCCGCGGCGGGCGGGGCCAGCACCCCGCCTTACGCGACCAAGGTCACCGTGCGCCGCGGCGCCCATGCGGCGACCGCCTATCTCGACCGGATCTACGCCGATCCCGAGGCCAACATCGCCTTGCGCAACGGCGACATCGTCCTGGTCGAGAACGAGGATCGGTTCTTCAACGCCTTCGGCGCCGTCGGCCGGTCCGGCCGTCAGCCGATGCGCGGCCCGCTGACGCTGCTCGACGCCATCACGCAAGTGGGCGGCCTCGACGGCCAAACGGCGAGCGCGACCGGTGTGTTCGTGTTCCGCCGCGAGCCCGCCGACGTCGTGTCGCAGCTAACCCTGCTGCCGCGCCGCGAGGCCCACGGCATGGATCCGGTGGTGCTGAGCGATCTCGGCGGCGACCGGCCGGTGGTGTATCAGCTGGCGCTCAACTCGGCCGACGGCATGTTCCTCGCCGGCGCGTTCGAAGTGCGCGAGGGCGACACGCTCTACGTGACCGAAGCGCCGTACAGCCAGTTCCGCAAGGTGCTGTCGGTGATCGTGCCGACGCTGGGGACCGCGGGCTCGGTGAATTCGTTGGCCGTCACCACGGGGCAGTGATCTTGATCGCCGCGCGCCCGGCGCGCGGCGATTTTTCGACCCCGGGCCCGCGCCCGGGGTCTTCGTTTTTGGGGCGCCCGGCGCGGCCCGGCCGGGGCGGACGCCGTCGCGAACGGCCCTGCTCTGACCCTGCCGTGATCCTGCCGTGATCCTGCCGTGATCCTGCCATGACCCATTCCGCCGCGCGCGACCCGCGCTTTCCCAACCGGTCCGCCGACCCCGCGGACCCCGCCGACCCCGCCGAGCGCGAGGCGGCGGCGCGCTTCGCCGAGGCCGCCGCGCGCCCGGCGCACTGCCTGGGCTTCACCCTTTGGAAACGGCCGATCGCGCGCGCCTGGCTGACCCGCCCGGACGGCCCGCCCGCGCGGTTTCACCGCTCGGCGGCGCGGGCGATCGCCGCGGCGCGGCGCGACGGCGGCCGGGTCTGGATCTGGGGACCGCGCGCGCCGGACGACGCCCTGGCGCGCGCGCAGGCCGCGGGCGTCGAGGCGGCGCTGGTCGAAGACGGTTTTTTGCGCTCGGTCGGGCTCGGTCAGGACCTGCAGGCCCCCGCCTCGCTGGTGTTCGACCCGCTGGGCGCGCAT
>CAZBIG010000233.1:0-5362 GCA_964491865.1 uncultured Neomegalonema sp.
CGCCGCGGTCGACGTGTTTCTGCTCCGTCAGTATCCGCCCTTCGACATGGCCTATGTGACCAGCACGCACCTGCTCGAGACCGTTCATCCGGACACCCTGGTGGTCAACGACCCGTTCTGGGTTCGCAACGCGCCCGAGAAGCTGCTTGTGAACCGCTTCGCCGCGTACACCGCCCCGACCCTCATCACGCGCGATCCCGACGAAGCGCGGCGGTTCCGCGCCGAGCACGGCGACATCATCGTGAAGCCGCTCTACGGCAATGGCGGGGCGGGGGTCTTTCGTCTGCCGCAGGCCGACGCCAACCTGAACGCGCTGCTCGAACTGTTCACCGAACGCTGGCGCGAGCCCTTCATCGTGCAAAAATTCCTACCGGCGGTCAGCGCCGGCGACAAACGGGTGATACTGATCGACGGCGCGCCCGTCGGGGCCATCAACCGCGTGCCGGCCGACGGCGAGACCCGCTCGAACCTCCATGTCGGCGGGCGGGCCGTCGCGGCGCCCTTGACCGACCGGGACCGCGAGATTTGCGACGCCATCGGCCCGACATTGCGCGACAAGGGCCTCATCTTCGTCGGCATCGACGTGATCGGCGACACGCTGACCGAAATCAACGTCACCTCGCCCACCGGGATCCAAGAGCTCGAGCGCTTCGACGGCGTGAACGCGGCGGGCCTTTTCTGGGACGCGGTCGAGGCGCGGCGCGCGGCGCGCGGATCCGGCGGCGCGGCCCCGGACGCGACGGTCTGAGGCCCTCGATGGCCCGGGACCGGGGCCTTTCGCTGCGAATGCGGCTGGCGACGCTCTATATGCGCCACGTCACCAAGCCCAAGCTGTCGCGGCTCGCCTCGCCCTGGGCCATGCGCGCCGATCTCGAGCGCATCGCGTCGCGCCTGCCGACGCCGCCCGCCGCCGCCCGCTTCAGCCGAGAACGGCTCTGGGTCTGCGACCCGGGAGCCGACGCGCCGCGCGCGCTGGAGATCGAATGGTGCGCCTACGACCGCGCGGACCGTCGCCGCGCCGTGTTGTATCTGCACGGCGGCGCCTATCTCTGCGGCTCGGCGCGCTCGCACCGCAGCGTGGTCTGGCCGTTGGCGAAGGCGAGCGGCGCCCGGATCGCCGCGCTCGACTATCGCCGAGCGCCCGAGCATCCGTTCCCCGCCGCTTTCGACGACGCGCTCGCCGCCTGGCGCGCGCTGACCGCCGAGCGCTTCGCGCCTGACCAGGTGGCGCTGGCCGGCGACAGCGCGGGCGGCGGCTTGGCGGCCGCGCTGGCCGCCGAAATCGACCGTCAAGGCGGGCCGCGCCCCGCCTGTCTGGTGGGCTTTTCGGGCTTCTTCGATCTGACGCTCTCGGGCGCGAGTTTGAAACGCTTCGCCCGACAGGAGAGCTTGCTGCCCGTCGCGCGCATCCCCGAGGCGATCGACGGCTATCTGGCCGGCGCGGACCCCGCCGACCCGCGCGCCTCGGCCCTGTTCGCCCCGATCGACCAGCCGATCCCGACCCTGCTGCAGGTCGGCTCGACCGAGGCGCTGCGCGACGACACGCTGCGCTACGCCGAAAAGATGCGCGCGGCCGGCGGCGACGTGCGGGTCGAGGTTTGGCGCGGCGCGCCGCACGCCTGGGCCTTTTTCGCGCCGGTGATCCGCGAGAGCGCCGCGGCGGTCGAGACGGCCGGGCGCTTCATTCAAGAGGCGCAAGCCGCCGCCGCCGCGCGGGCGCTCGACGCCGAAGACCGCTTGATCGCCTGAGCGACCTGCGGCGCGACGGCGGTGGACAGGCGCGTCGGGGTCGTGTCCCTTGCCGGGCGTCGGATCGCGTTCGGGGAGCGTCTGGTGGTCGCGCGGGCCCATACGGTGGCGTTTCAAGGGCTCGAGGCGCGGCGCGTCGACGTGCAATGCGCGCTCTCCTCGGGCCTGCCGGCGTTCTCGATCGTGGGGCTGGCAGACAAGGCCGTCGCCGAGAGCAAAGAACGCGTGCGCGCGGCGTTGAACGCCATCGGCCTGGCGCTGCCGGGCAAGCGGATCACCGTGAACCTCGCGCCGGCCGACCTGCCGAAGGAAGGCGCGCATTACGATCTGCCGATCGCGCTGAGCCTGCTCGCCGCGATGGAGGCGATCCCGGCGGAAGAGGCCGAGCGCTGCCTGGCCATGGGCGAGCTGTCGCTCGACGGCGGGCTGAACGCGATCAGCGGCGCGCTGCCGGGGGCGCTGGCGGCGGCCGAAGACGACCGAAGCTTCGCCTGCCCCGAAGCCTGCGGCGCCGAAGCGGCTCTGGTGGGCGCGGCCGAGGTGCTGGCGGCGGCCGATCTGTTGGCGCTGGTCAACCATTTCAACGGTCGGCAGGCCTTGGCCCCGCCGGCGCCGGCGGACGCGCCGGCCGACGAGACCGGCCTCGATTTGCGCGACGTGAAAGGTCAGGAGACCGCCAAGCGCGCGCTCGAGATCGCCGCCGCGGGGGGCCATAACCTGTTGATGATCGGACCGCCCGGCGCCGGCAAATCGATGCTGGCCGCCCGCTTGCCGGGCCTTCAGCCGCCGCTGTCGCCGGCCGAAGCGCTCGAGGTCAGCCAAATCCATTCGATCGCCGGGCTGCTCGAGGGCGGACGGATCTCGCGGCGCCGGCCCTATCGGGCGCCGCACCATTCCGCGTCGATGGCGGCGATGGTCGGCGGCGGCCGCTCGGCGCGCCCGGGCGAGGCGTCGCTCGCGCATCGCGGCGTGCTGTTCCTCGACGAGCTGCCGGAGTTCGCCCGTCCCGTGCTCGAGGCGCTCCGCCAGCCGCTCGAGACCGGCGAAGCCGTGGTCGCCCGCGTGAACGCCCACGCCCGCTATCCGGCCCGGTCTCAGCTGATCGCCGCGATGAACCCCTGCCGCTGCGGCTATTTGGCCGATCCGGCGATGGCCTGCAGCCGAGCCCCGCAATGCGGGCTCGATTACCAGGCGCGTTTGTCCGGGCCTTTGCTCGACCGGATCGACCTGCAGCTCGAACTGCCCGCGGTGTCGCCCGCCGATCTGGCGCTGCCGCCGTCGGCCGAGGGCAGCGCGGCGGTGGCCGCGCGGGTGGCGGGCGCGCGGCGTCGGCAAGAGGCGCGGGCCGGCCGCGACGGGGTCGCGACCAACGCAGAGCTCGACGGCGACGCGCTCGACGCCGCCGCCCGCCCCACCGACGCCGCCGGCGAGCTGCGCGGGCGTCTGGCCGAAAAGCTGCGGCTGTCGGCGCGGGGCTATCGCCGTCTGCTCCGGGTGGGGCGCACGATCGCCGATCTGGCCGGCGCCGACCGGGTCGACGCGCCGCATTTGGCCGAGGCGGCGAGCTTTCGGCGCGCGCCGCTCCGCCGTTAGCCGACGCCCGCGTTAACGGCGTCTCTTAAGGGGCGGCTAGGCCGGGCCTGTTAAACCAATCTCGGGGGACGAGACGCACGAGGGTCAGCAATGACCGCGAAAATACTGCTCGCCGAAGACACCGTCGCCAATGTCGCGCTCTATCGGACCATTCTCGAACGGGCGGGGCATGCGGTGACGGTCGCTGAACATGGCGTCGCGGCGGCCGACCAGGGCGCCACGGGCGCGTTCGACGTCATCCTGATGGATCTCGGTCTGCCGCGGATCGACGGGTTCGAAGCGCTCGCGCGGATCCGCGCGGCCGGGATCGCGACGCCGGTCGTCGCCCTGACGGCCGATGACGACGCGAAGACCCGCCGCGCCTGCGCCGAGGCGGGGATGGTCGGCTTTCTGACGAAACCGCTCAGCCCCGCCGAGCTGTTGAAAACCGTCGCCGCCCATGCGGGGGCCGCCGCCGGCGCCTGAGCCGATCGCGCGCGCTGGGGCTTCCGCCCGGGACGCCGGCGCGCTAGCGCTGCGGTCATGAGCGCGAGAAGAAGAGGGCGGCCCTCCGCGGCCCCCGCCGCCGACGACGATCCGCAGCGCCGCCATCCCGGCGCGACCCCGGTGATGGCCCAATTCCTCGACATGAAGGCCGCGCATCCGGACAGCCTGCTGTTCTTCCGGATGGGCGACTTCTACGAGCTGTTTTTCGACGACGCCGCGCAGGCCGCCGAGGCCCTCGGCATCGCCCTCACCCATCGCGGCACGCATGAGGACGCGCCGATCCCCATGTGCGGCGTGCCGATCCATCACGCCGAGCGCTATCTGCACCGGCTGATCCGCGCCGGGTTTCGCGTCGCGGTGGCCGAACAGATGGAGGATCCCGCCGAAGCTCGCAAACGCGGGTCCAAGGCCGTGGTGCGGCGCGAGGTGATCCGGCTGGTCACGCCGGGCACGCTCACCGAGGACGCCCTGCTCGAGACCGCGCGGCACAACTATTTGGCGGCCTATGCGGCGCTGCGCGACGGAACCGGCGCGCTCGCCTGGACCGACGTCTCGACCGGGGCGCTGTCGAGCCGGGTCTGCGACGCCGAGGCGCTGCCCGCGTTGCTGGCGCGGCTCGCCCCGGCCGAGCTGATCGTCGCGGGGCCCGCGTCCGCCGAAATCGCCGCCCTGGCGCGCGAGACCGGCGCGGCGCTGGCCGAGGCGGCGCCGGCGAGTTTTCAGCCGGCGCGCGGGGCCGCGCGCGCGGCGGCGCTGTTCGGCGCGGCCACGCTCGACGCGTTCGGGGCCTTCGAACCGGCCGAGGCCGGCGCGCTGGGCGCGTTGGTCGACTATTTGGAGCTGACCCAGAAAGGGCGCACGCCGCTGCTGCAGCCGCCGCGCCGCGAGACCGCCGACGCGGGCATGCGGATCGACCCCGCGACCCGGCGCAATCTCGAGCTGACCGAAAGCCTGTCGGGCGGGCGCGCGGGATCTCTGCTGGCGGCCGTCGACCGGACCCGCACCGCGGCGGGGGCGCGGCTGCTGGCCGAGCGGCTGGCGGCCCCCTTGACCGACTTGGCCGAGATCCGGGCCCGTCACGACGCCGCGGCCCTGCTGATCGAGCACGCCGCGACGCGCGACCGCATCCGCGCTTTGCTCGGCGAAACGCCGGACCTGGCGCGCGCGCTGTCGCGGCGCCGGGCTCGGCCTCTTCTTCGCGCGCAGCATCATCGAAGCGCACGGCAGCCAGATCGACGTGCGAAGCGAGCTGGGCGAAGGCGCCGAGTTCTCGTTCGAGCTGCCGATCCGCGTGCTGACCGGCCCGCAGTCGACCGGGACCGGAACGCAGCACGCGAGCGATACGCAAACCACCGAACCCGAAACCGCAAACAACGACACCTGAACCCGGGAGATCGAACGCAATGGAGCGCACGGTCCTGATCATCGAAGACGAGAAGCTGATCATCGTCTCTACCCAGATGGTGCTCGAAGCCGCCGGCTATCGAGTCGAATCCGCTGTCAATGGCGAGGAGGGAATTCACAAGTCGAAGTC
>CAZBIG010000234.1:0-5318 GCA_964491865.1 uncultured Neomegalonema sp.
GGCGGCGGGCGCGGTGCTGTTGTCGACCGCGCTGGCGGTGCTGACGATCAGCGCCTGGTTGGCCGTCCTCGGCGGCGCGCGATAGGGCCCGGGGCCGGCGCGCGCCGCATCCCCGCGTCGCCTTTCCGATCCCCGTCGCGGCCCGGGCGCGCGCTCATTCGGCGGCGATGCGCAGCGACGGGTCCGGCGTCGGCGCGGTCGCGCTCGGCCCTTCGAAGCGCAGCATCAGCGCGGCGCGACGCTCGGCCGCCGCCGCGGCGTTCCGCGCTTTCACATGGCCGAAGCCGCGGATGCTCTGCGGGAGGGCCGCGATTTCGGTCGCGAGCGGCAGATTGGCCGGAGACAGCTTCGCGATCAGGGTCTCGAGGTCGCGCTCGTAGCGGCTGATCAGCGCGCGCTCCATGCGCCGCTCGGCGGTCCACCCGAACGGGTCGGCCCAACCGCCGCGCAGCCGCTTGCCGTGCCGCAGCGCCTTGAACACCCGCAGCATCCAGCCGCCGAAGCGGATCTTCCGCGGCCGTCCGTCCGGGCCTTTGGGGGCGATCAGCGGCGGCGCCAAGTGAAACTCGAGACCTTTGACGCCGTCGAAGGACTCGGCCACCGCGCTTTCGACGGTTTCGGCGTGCAGCCGGGCGACCTCGTATTCGTCCTTGTAGGACATGAGCTTGAAGAGCGAGCGGGCCGCCGCCTCGGTCAATGCGTTCGAGGCGGGATCGACCTGGTGCTCGGCGCGGCGCACCGCGGCCACCCGGTCGCGGAACCGCGCAGCCCAGGCCACATTCTGGTAGCCGATCAAGAAATCCGCCCGGCGATCGATCATCTGGTCGAGGGTTTCGGCCTCGGGCGCAGGATCGGCGGCCGCAGCCTCGACGCCGGCGGGATCGTGGACCGCCCAGCGGCCGATGTCGAAGGCTTGCAGATTGCCGTCGACGCCGGCGCCGTTCAGCACGACCGCCTGGCGGATCGCCGCGGCCGACAGCGGCACCAGGCCGGCTTGCCAGGCCGCGCCCAGCATCAGCACATTGGCGTAAATCGCGTCGCCGAGCAGCTTTTCCGCCAGCCGCGTCGCGTTGAAGAACCGGGCGTTTTCGGGACCGACCCGCGTCTCGATCGCGCGCTTCAAGCGCTCGCCCGGCAGCGAGAATTCGGTGTCGCGGGTGAAGTCGCCGGTGACGATCTCATACCGGTTGACCACCACGCCGGTGCGGCCTTTGGCCATCGTCCCGAGCGCCTTCTCGCCGCCCGCCACGACCAGATCGCCGCCGATCACGCCGTCGGCCTGCCCCGCCCCGACCCGAATGGCGGTGACGTCCTCGGGCCGCTCGGCCAGGCGCACGTGGATATGCACGGCCCCGCCCTTTTGGGCGAGCCCGGCCATCTCCATCACGCCGGCCCCCTTCCCCTCGAGATGCGCGGCCATGCCCAGCAGCGCCCCCACGGTGACGACGCCGGTTCCCCCGACCCCGGTGACCAGGAGGTTCCAGGTCTTCTCAGCCGAGCGCCCCGAGGCGTCGCCGATGCGCGGCGGCGTCGGCTCGGGCAGGTCGGGCGCGCGGAACGCTTCGGCCGCGCGTTTCGGCTGCGCGCCCGTCACGGTGACAAAACTGGGGCAAAAGCCGTCGAGGCACGACAGGTCTTTGTTGCAGCTCGACTGGTCGATCCGCCGCTTCCGCCCGAACGGCGTTTCGTGGGGCAGGATCGACACGCAATTCGATTTTTGGCCGCAATCGCCGCAGCCCTCGCACACCAGCGGGTTGATGAAGACCCGCTTGTCGAGCTCGGGGAAGGTCCCGCGCTTGCGCCGACGGCGTTTTTCCGCGGCGCAGGTCTGCACGTACAGCAGCACGCTGACGCCTTCGACCTCGCGCAGCTCGCGCTGGACCAAATCGAGCTCGGCGCGATCGCGCACCTTGACGGTGGCCGGAAAGGCCCCGCGGTCGATCTCCTCTTTCGGGTCGACCACCGCGACCAGCCGGGTCACGCCCGCGGCCAGCAGCTCTTCGGCGACGCGGTACGGCGTCAGACGGCCGTCGTTCGGCTGGCCGCCGGTCATCGCGACGGCGTCGTTGTACAGCAGCTTGTAGGTGATGTTCACGCCCGCGGCGACGGCCGCGCGAATCGCAATCAGCCCCGAATGGTTGTACGTGCCGTCGCCGATGTTCTGAAAGATATGCTCCTCGGTCGAGAAGCGGCTCTCGCCGATCCACTGGGCCCCCTCGCCGCCCATATGCGTGAAGCCCACGGTCTCGCGGTCCATCCACTGGACCATGTAGTGACAGCCGATGCCGGCGGCCGCCCGGCTGCCCGTCGGCACCTTGGTCGAGCTGTTGTGCGGACAGCCCGAACAGAAGTACGGCGCGCGCTCGGCGATTTTCGGGGCCGACTGCTCGCGGCGCATGGCGCGCACGCGCTCGAGCGCCGCGGCGACGCCCGGGGCTTCGCCGGACGCGACGAGGCGCGCGCCGATCGCCTCGGCGATTTCCAGAGGGTCGAGATCGAGCTTCGCCGAGAACAGCGGCGCCCCGTCGCGGTCGCGTTTGCCGACGATCTCGGGCCGGTCCGGCAGCGCGTACAACGCCTCCTTGGCCTGGGTTTCGATGAAGGCCCGCTTCTCCTCGACCACCATCAAGCTCTCGAGACCGCGGGCGAAGTCGCGCAGACCGTCGCCGTCGAGCGGCCAGGCGAGGCCGATCTTGTAGGTCGCGACGCCGAGCCGCTCGGCCTCGGCCGCGTCGATCCCGAGCAGATCGAGCGCCGCCATCAGATCGAGCCAGCTTTTGCCCGAGGCGACGATCCCGAACCGCGCTCCCGGACGCCCGACGCCGCGGCGGTCGAGGCCGTTCGCGCGCGCGAACGGGGCCACCGCCGGCAGGCGCCAGTCGATGAGCCGGGCCTCTTGCTGATGCGGGGTTTCGCCCAGGATGATGTTGAGCCCCTCGGGCGGCGTCGGCGCATCCGGGCGGACGAGGGCGACGCGGTCGACCCGCCCGTCGACGACCGTGGTCGCCTCGACGGTGTCTTTCAGACATTTGAGCCCGACCCAGCACCCGGTGAAGCGCGACAAGCCCCAACCGATCAGACCGAAGTCCAGGATTTCCTGAGGGCCGGCCGGATGCAGCACGGGAATGTGCGCGTCCATCAGCGTCACGTCGGTTTGATGACAGGCGGTCGAGCTTTCGCAGGTGTGGTCGTCGCCCATCGCGACCAGCACGCCGCCCTTGGGCCCCACGCCCGCCAGGTTGGCGTGGCGGAACACGTCGCCGGACCGGTCGAGCCCCGGCCCTTTGCCGTACCAGAGGCCGAACACGCCCTCATAGGCGCCGCGCCCGCGCAGATGCGCCTGCTGCGCGCCCCACATCATGGTGGCGGCCAGATCCTCGTTCAGCGCCGGCTCGAAGCGCACGTCCGACGCCGCCAGCGCCTTGGCCGCTTTCCAAGCCGCCAAATCGACGCCCCCAAGGGGCGAGCCGCGATACCCGGCGATGTAGCCGGCGGTCCGCCAGCCGAGCGCCGCGTCGCGCGCTTTTTGGGCGAGGGGCAGCCGGATCATGGCTTGAACGCCGGACAGCAGGACGGCTGACGCGCCGATATCGTAGCGGTCGTCGAGCGACACGTCGCGCAGCGGCGCGGCGTCCGCGGGGTCGATCAGGGTTGATCCGTCCATCGCGTTTCCTCCCGGTTGAGCGCCGCCCCGTGCGCCGAGGTCGTTTGGCAAGAAGGTAAGGCGTTATGACCTAATTCTCAAGCGCGACGCCGGGCGCCTCGACAAATTCGTCGTCGATGGATGGTGTCGGAACTCGCGACGGCCGCCCTAGGTTTCACCGCGACACAGCATGGAGCGCAGACATGAGCAGGACCTTTTCGCGCGCGCGACGGCGGTTGCTGGGCGTCGCGGGCGTCGGCGTTCTTGGCGGCGTTCTCGGCGGCGCGGTCGCGGCCTGCGCGACGCGGTCGAGCGGCGCGCGGTCCGAGGCCTACCCGCCGATCGGCCGGTTCGCGACCGTCGACGGCGTCCGGATGCATTACGTCGATCTCGGCCCGAGCGAAGCCCCGGCGGTGGTGTTGATCCACGGCGCGAGCGGCAATCTGCGGGATTTCACCTTTCGCTTCGCCGATCTCTTGACGCCGAGATATCGCGTGTTGGCGATCGATCGCCCCGGTTTCGGCCATTCCGAGCGCGGCGCCGCGTCGGCGGGATCGGGCGCGTCCGCCGACGCGATGCACGACCCGGCGGCGCAAGCCCGCGTGATGCGGGGCGTCGTTCGGGCGGCCGGCGCGCGGCGGCCCATCGTCGTCGGACACTCGTGGGGCGCGTCGGCGGCGCTCGCCTGGGCGCTCGACGCGCCGGAAGAAACGGCCGCGGTGGTCAGCCTCGCCGGCGTCAGCCACCCCTGGTCGGGATCGGCCGGACTGCTCTATGACCTCGGCGACAGCCTGCTCGGCGGCGCGGTCGCCGCGACCCTGAGCGCGGTCGTGAGCGAAGAACGGGCGAAGTCGATCGTCGAGAGCGTGTTTCGACCGCAAAGCGCGCCCGCGGGCTATGCGGATTATGTGGGCGTCGGCTTGGCGACGCGTCCCGAGACCCTGCGCGCCAACGCCCGGGACGTGGCTCGGTTGAAGCCGGCGCTGGTCGCCCAGCGGGCGCGCTATCCGGAGATGACGACGCCCGTCGAGATCCTTCACGGGACGGCGGACGCGATCGTGCCGGTGCGGATCCATGGCGCGCGGCTGGCGCGCGAGGCGCCGGCGGCCCGCCTCGAGCGTTTGGACGGCGTCGGGCACATGCCGCACCATGTCGCGGCCGACGCCTGCGTGGCGGCGATCGACCGGGCGGCGGCGCGCGCCGGGGCGACGGATCCGCGGTAGACCGAGGCGGGCGGCCGCGCCCCGCCCTTGAGAGCGCGGCGCGGAACAGCGGACGGCGACGCAGCCCACCCGCGCGGCCGCCCGAGCGCGCGCCCTTCGACGGCGCGCGTCGCCACGCAGGCGTCGGCCCAAGTCGCCCTGATCGGCCCAGATCGGGTCGGCTCGGCCCAAGTCGGCCCGGTCGGCGAGAGGTCGGCCCCGGCGCGCCGCGCCATGCTTTCGCCGCCGTACCTCGCGACCAGCACGTCGCAGAGAGCGAGGGCCGCGGCGATGAGCGAGACACCGAACGACACGCCTGGAGCGGCGGGGCCAGGCTGGCTCGGACGCGTGCTGAGGTGGCTGAAGACCCGGGTCGCGCCGGCGGCGTCAGAAAAAGCGTCGCGCGCCGCGCCCGCGGCGGCGGCGGGGCCCGCTCGCCCCCCGACGCCGGGGGCCGAAGCGCCGCCCGCGTC
>CAZBIG010000235.1:0-5308 GCA_964491865.1 uncultured Neomegalonema sp.
CAGCACGTCGCACTCTTTGATGAGGCGAGTCAGCACTTCTTTCCCGATCTCGTTTTTCGAATTCAGTTCGATCGAGCGCTTATTGTGGTTCAGCATCGTAAAATAGAGGCTGTCCGCCCCCGGCTTATCCACCAGTTGCTTGCGCGTCGCGTCGCCGACGCCGGGCCGCTCGACCTTGATCACGTCGGCCCCGAACCAGGCCAGCAACTGGGTGCAGGTCGGCCCCGACTGGACATGGGTGAAATCGAGGATGCGAACGCCTTCGAGAGCTTTCATGGCGGGTCCTTACGTCTTCTGCGGCGCGCCCTGCGGCGCGCATGTGCGGTGTGGTCGTCCCTGCGCGTCGCGGGCCGCGCCGACCGAGCCGGTCCCCGACCGATCGGCGCGCGCGGCGGCGCGGCCCGCGACTAGCTTTCCTGTCTCCGCGCCTTCGCCCGCGCCTCGGCGACGACCGAGACGGGGTTCAGGCTGCCGATATTGCCGCTTTCCTTCCCGGCCTTCGGGTCGATCACGGCGTTGATGAGCGTGGGCGCGCCGCTGTCCATCGCCTGCTCGACGGCCCGGCGCAACGCGTCCGGCGTCGTCGCGTACACGCCGACCCCGCCGAACGCCGTCATCATCATCTCGTAGCGCGAATCTTCGACGAACACGGTCGTCGCCGGGTCCGCGCCGCCCGAGCGATTGACGTCGTCGCCGCGGTAGATGCCGTTGTTGTTCAGCACAACGATGCAGACCGGCAGCTTGTACCGGCAGATGGTCTCGACCTCCATGCCGCAGAAGCCGAACGCGCTGTCGCCCTCCACCGCCAGGACGGGGCAGCCGGTCTCGACCGCCGCGGCGATCGCGCTGCCCATGCCGACGCCCATGATGCCCCAGGTGCCGACATCGACGCGTTTTCGCGGTTTGGCGAGGTCCACCACCGACCGGGTCAGATCGAGCGCATTGGCGCCTTCGTTCACGAGGATCGCGTCCGGCCGGTCGGCGATCGCCTGCTTCAGCACCCCGAGCGCGGCGTGATAGTCCATCGGGTTGGAATTGTTCTGCAGCTTCGACGCCATTTTGGCGACATTGCCGTCGACCTTGGCGCGGACCGCGTCGGTCCAAGAAGCGGCGGGCTTGCGCCAATCCGTTCCGATCGCGTCGAGCAGCGCGCGGCAGCAGCTGTCGACATCGCCGACCAGAGGGGCGGCGATCGGCTGGTTGCTGTCCATCTCCTTCGGATCGATGTCGATCTGGACAAAGCGCTTTTGACCCGGCGGGCCCCATTGCGGCCCTTCGCCATGGCCGAGCAGCCAATTCAGCCGCGCGCCGATCAGGAAGACGCAGTCCGCTTCCTTGAGCACCAGCGAGCGCGCCGCCGCGGCGCATTGGGGATGCGCGTCCGGCAGCAGCCCCTTGGCCATCGACATCGGCAGGAACGGAAAGCCGAGCGTCTCGACCAGCCGGCGCACGGTGTCGTCCGCTTGCGCGTAGGCCGCGCCTTTGCCGAGAATGATCAGCGGCTTCTCCGCCGCCTTCAACACATCGACGGCGCGCGCGACCGCCTCGGGTCCCGGAAAATGCGCGGGGGCCGGCTCGACCACCTTGATCAGCGACCGCTGGCCGGCGACCGCATCCATGGTCTGCCCCAACAAAGCGCCTGGAATGTCGAGATACACGCCCCCCGGACGGCCGGAGACCGCCGACCGGATCGCGCGGGCGACGCCGAGACCGATGTCTTCAGCGCGCAGGATCCGATAAGCCGCCTTGCAAAGCGGTTTGGCGATCGCGAGCTGGTCGAGTTCTTCGTAATCGCCCCGCTGCAGATCGACGATCTCGCGCTCGGACGAACCGGAGATCAGGATCATCGGCCAGCAATTCACGTTGGCGTGGGCCAGCGCGGTCAGCCCGTTCAAGAACCCCGGCGCCGAGACCGTCATGCAGACCCCGGGCTTTTTAGTCAGAAAGCCCGCCGCCGCGGCCGCGTAGCCGGCGCTTTGCTCATGCCGGAACGACAGCACGCGCAAGCCCTCGCCCTGCGCATAGCGACCGAGGTCGGTGATCGGGATCCCCGGCACGTTGTACAGGGTCTCGACCCCGTTCAGCTTCAGCGCGTCGATCAACAGGTGAAACCCGTCGGTCAGGTCGCCGACCGAACTGACACCGTCACCCGCCCCAGGCTCTCCCAGCGCCATGACCTCTCCTCCCTGTTATCGGCGCGGCTGTCCCGCGCGCTTGGCGGTGCGCGGTCAGCCGACGGCCGTTTTTTTGTTCTTTTCCTGACGCGCCACGCGCGTCCAGGTCCGCCGGACATGATCATGCAGGCGCAGCGTGTGCTCGCGGACGCGCGTCGCCGCCGCCTCCGGGTCGCGGCTTTCGAGCGCTTCGATGATCTCCAGATGATCGACCACCGACCGCTCGGCGCGGTCGCCTTCGCCCATCGCCCGCCGGCGCACCGCGCGCATGTGCAAGAACAGACCGTCGGCCATCGTCTTCAGCAGCGCGCAATGCGAGATCTCGAAGATCCGCTGATGCAGCCGGATGTTATTGTCGGAATATTCCGAGATGTTGAGTTCCGCCTGCGAAGCGCTGAACCGCACCGCCAGCGCGCGCACCGACTTGAGCTCGGCGTCGGTCGCGCGATCCGCCGCGAGCCGGGCCGCCATGCTCTCGAGCGCAGCCCAGGCGATGATCATCTCGAGCACCTCTTCGAGCGACTTTCGCCGCACGAAAACGCCCTTGCGCGGCTGAATGTCGACGAAACCGTCCTGAGCCAGGCGGGCCAACGCCTCGCGGACCGGCGTTCGCGAAATGCCGAGCTGCTCGGCCATCGTGCGCTCGTCGAGCTTCAGGTCCGCGTCGGCGCGATAGATGTCCATGTCGGTGATCGCCTCGAGGAGCACGCCGTAGATGTGGTCCTTGAGGGTGAAGTTGGTGTCGATCGGCTTCAGCGAAACGTTCACGGCCAAGCGCCCCACGCTGCAGGAGACCGAGCCGCGTCGCTGTCGAAAAACCGATGCGCGCGGGCTCTGGTACACCATAGGCCAGCACCGAAGGCCGCGCAACGCGTCTTTCGAGGGGCGCGAGACGGGCGCGCCGCGCCGCGCGCGCGGTCGCCGACGCGCCACCGCCCGCCTTTAAGCCCCGGGCGCCTCCGGGATCACACGACCACGTTGCTCGGGGCGCCGCGGCAATAATTGTCGATGTTCTGGATGGTCTGGCGCCAACATTCGGTCTGCGCCTCGTGGCTCGCCCAGGCCACATGCGGCGTGACGATAACGTCCGGGCGCGACAGCACGCGCAGCAGCGGATTGTCGGCCGCCGGCGGCTCGGCGGTCAGGACGTCGAAGCCGATGCCGGAAATCAATCCTTCCTCGAGCGCCTGCACCAGGTCGGCCTCATGCACCAGACCGCCCCGGGCCGTGTTCACGACGATCGGCCGGCGCGTCATCTTCCGGAACTCGGGCATGGCGATCATGTTGCGGGTCGCCGGCATCAGCGGGCAGTGCAGCGTCAGCACGTCGGCCTCGGCAAGCACCTGATCGAACGGGGTGTACAGCGGCCCGAGCCCGTCGACGCCCTTATGCGCGGCGAACAGCGTGCGCATGCCGAACGCGC
Source organism: uncultured Neomegalonema sp. (assembly GCA_964491865.1). GTDB lineage: Bacteria > Pseudomonadota > Alphaproteobacteria > Rhodobacterales > Rhodobacteraceae > JBCBRF01. The sequence goes on from CAZBIG010000235.1 coordinate 3,598, forward strand.
GCCCCAGATCCGCCACGGACTGACCGAGGCTGCCTTCGCCGAACACGCCCAGCGTCGCCCCCCGCAGATCGCTCATCGGATGGGTATGGAAACAGAACTGGCCCGAGGCCTGCCATTTCCCGTCGATCACGTCCTGGCGATACCCGACGATCTGGCGACGCAGCGCGAGGATCAGCGCGAAAGTGTGCTCGGGCACCGTGTTGACCGCGTAGCCCCGCACGTTCGAGACGCGGACGCCCTTTTCGGCGCACGCCGCGACGTCGATCACGTCATAGCCGGTCGCCGCGACCGAGATCATCTCGAGGTCGGGCAGCTGGTCGAGCGCCTCGCGGCGGATGGGGGCTTTGTTGGTGATGGCGACCTGCGCCCCGGCGAGCCGCTCGACCACCGCTTCGGGCGGCGTGCTGTCATAGACGACGCGCTCGTGCGGCGTGGACGGCCAAAACAACTCGACGCTCGGCCCATAGGTCTCGCGATCCAGCACGACGATTTTCTTCATGGCGTCCTCTCCCAAAGCCCCGCGGCCCGGTCTGACGGCGCCGGGTCCTTTACCGGCGGGGCTTCGGCGTTCTGGCATACCTGACGCCGAGCGGCAGCAGCTTTGCGCGCCCCCTTGGACAGCGGGGGGTCGAGGGCGGCGCCGCGGCCGGCGCCGACGCGGGGTCAGATTTGGTCGGCGGCCGCCGCTTTCGAAACGCGGCACGCGCTGAACTTAAACTCGGGGATCTTGCCGAACGGATCCAGCTGCGGATTGGTCAGCACGTTGGCCGCCGCCTCGACATAGGCGAAGGGCACGAAGATCATGTCCTCGGCGACCGCGCGGTCCGCGCGCGCCATGATGTCGATCGCGCCGCGCCGGGTCTCGACCCGGATCATCTCGCCCGGCGCAACCCCGAGGGCGGCCAGAGTCTTCGGATGCAGCGACGCGTTCGCTTCGGGCTCGGCCCAGTCGAGCACCGCGCTGCGCCGGGTCATCGAGCCCGTGTGCCAATGCTCGAGCTGACGGCCGGTCGTCAGGATCATCGGAAAGTTCTCGTCCGGGACCTCGGCCGGCGGCGTGACGCGCGCCGGCGTGAACTTCGCGCGCCCGGCCCGCCGCGGAAAGCCGTCGCCGAACACCACCGGCTGGCCGGGGTCCTCGTTCGACAGGCACGGATAGGTGACCGCATGCTCGTTCTCGAGCCGGTCCCAGGTGATGTGATGCAGCGAGCGCATCGACATCTTCATCTCGTTGAACACCGACCGAGGATGATCATAGTCCCAGTCGAGGCCCAGCCGGTTCGCCATGTCGACGATGATCCGCCAGTCCTCGCGCGCCTCGCCCGGCGCGCTCAGGGCCTTTCGGCCCATCTGCACCTGACGGTTGGTGTTGGTGACCGTGCCGGTCTTTTCGGGCCTGGCGGTCGCCGGCAGCACGACGTCGGCGAAATTGGCGGTCTCGGTCAAAAAGATGTCCTGCACCACCAGATGATCGAGCTGGGCGAGCGCCTTGCGCGCGTGCTCGACGTCCGGATCCGACATCGCCGGGTTCTCGCCCAGAATGTACATGGCCTTGATCTCGCCGCGATACATCGCGTCGACGATCTCGACCACCGTCAGGCCCGGGCGCTCGTCGATTTGAGCCCCGCGCCAGATGTGCCGGAACAACTCGCGCACTTCGGGGTCCTTCACGGACTGATAGTCCGGCAGCACCTGCGGGCTCAGCCCCGCG
>CAZBIG010000236.1:0-5285 GCA_964491865.1 uncultured Neomegalonema sp.
GATCATGTTCGGCGCCACCATCTTCGTCGGGCTCTACGTGCTCGAGGGCGGGCAGCAGTTCGTGACCAGCGCCCTTGAAGGGTCGGGTCTTGGGCCGTGGGGCATCTTGATCCTGATGCAAATCATCCTGGTGTTTCTCGGCATGTATCTCGACTGGGTCGGCATTCTGCTGCTCTGCGTCCCGATCTTCGTGCCGATCATCAAGGGGCTCGGGGCGCATTTCTTCGGGCTCGACAGCCCGGACGACCTCGCCCTGTGGTTTGGGGTGCTTTATCTTGTCAACATGCAGATGAGCTTTCTGAGTCCGCCCTTCGGCTATGCGCTGTTCTATTTGCGCGGCGTCGCGCCGAAAGAAATCCCGATGGTCGACATCTTCAAGTCAGCGCTGCCCTTTCTCGCGCTCCAGCTGCTGGGTCTGACCTTCTGCATGCTGTTCCCAGAGCTGATCATCTGGTTGCCAAAGCAGGTCTACGGCTGATCAATTCTCGCCGTTAATAGGCGATCCACAGGTTGAGCGTGGCGCTGTCGCCGCGCTCGATATTGCGGCCGGCGGCCTCGTGGACGCCGCCGGCGACCACCGTCAACCCGTCGGTCAGCTCATAACCGACGCCCGCCGACAGCTTGATCAGGTCGTAATCGCCGACATCGCCCGCGCCCGCGGCGCGGGTGACGAAGATCTGGCTCAGCCCCAGCCAGCGCGGCGCGCGCCGCGGTCGCGCTCCGGCGGTCAGGTCGAGGCGCAGCTGGTCCCGCGCGTCGCCCTCGCGCATCCGATAAGCGCCTTCGGCCGCCAGCCATCCGATCGCCGGGCCCTGAGACCATCCGCGGCCCCACAGCAGGCGGCCCTCCGCCTCGGCCGCGTCGTCTTCGGTTTCGAGCCCCGCCAGCGCGCTGGTGGTCGCGCCCGAGCCCGGCATCGCGGCCCCGAGCTGCAGCGAAACCAGATCCGTCTCGCCCCGCCACAGGCGGGTTCGGGCCCAGGCGCGGCGCTCGGCCTCGCCGGCGCGCCAGCCGTCGACGCCGTCGGTGTCGGTCAGGGCGGCGCGGCCCTCGGATTTCAGCCCCAGAGTCGCCCAGTCGGTGAGCCCGTATTCGAGCGTCAGGCTCAGCGATCCCGACCAGCGCTCGCCGTCGGCCCGGTCGCCGACCGCGTCGAAACGGGTCTTGGCGCGACGGGCCTCGAGCCCGAGATAGGCCCGCTTCGCGCCCGCCTCGAGCGTCCACGGCCCCGCCCAAGCGCCGGCCCCGATCTCAACGCTCGCCCCCATGACGACGCCCGCCGCCAGGGCCGCCGCGCGCGCCCCGCCCCACATCAGCCTCTCCCAACCTTCCGCCGCGCATCACGGGGCGATTCCCGACGGAAGGCAAGGGGCGAGACGCCGCGGTTCAGGGCTCGAGCGGCGGCAGTCGGCGTTCGATCGCCGCCCGGACGGGTTCGTAGCGCGTCGGCAGTTTGAGCGCCGCGCCCAAGCTGTCGCGCGGCTCGTCCCGCTCGAACCCGGGCGCGTCGGTGGCGACCTCGAACAGCACGCCGCCCGGCGTGCGGAAATAGATCGCGTGAAAGTAATCCCGATCGATCGCCGGCGTGACCTGATGGCCGGCCGCCGCGATCCGGGCGCGAAGCGCGTCCTGCGCGGCGCGGTCCGGGGTCCGAAAGGCGACGTGATGCGTCGTGCCGTAGCCGGGGGTCCCCGCGCCCAGCCCCGGAACCGCGTGCAGGTCCACGACGCCGGCGGGGCCCGCCGCGACGAAGCGCGCGACCGGGCCGCTCGGCGTCGACGCCGCGCCCTCCGGCGCATAGCCGAACAGGCCGGTCAGGATCGCGGCGGTGCCCTCGATCTCAGCCAACGCCAAGGTCACGCCGTGGAAGCCGCGGATCGCGACGGCCGCGCCCACCTCGCCGGTCGTCCAGGGCGCGCGCGGGTCCGGGCGAGCGGGCGTCACCAGGGCGAAGGGCAGGCCCTCGGGGTCGGTCGCGACCAGACGGTCTTCGCCGAACAGGGTCTCGCGCGCGATCAGGCGCGCCCCGAAGGCCGGCAGCCGATCCGCCCAGAAATCCAGCGCGCCCTGGGGGACCGCGAAGTGCGTGAGCGCGACCTCGCCGACGCCGACGCGGCCCGGGCCGGCGTTCGGAAACGGAAAGAAGGTCATCACCCCGCCCGGCCGACCGATTTCATCCCCGTAATAGAGATGATAGGCGCTCGGATCGTCGAAATTCACGGTGCGTTTCACCAGTCGCAGCCCGAGGGCGCGCGTGTAGAAGGCGTGGTTTCGCCGCGCATCGCCGGCGATCGCGGTGACATGATGCAGGCCGACGACGCCGGGGGCGCTGTCTTCGGCGGGGGGCGTGGCGCTCATTTCGGTCTCCCTTGCGCGGGCGCGGGCGTGGCTTCCCGGCTCGACGCGGCAGGTGGCGCGCCGGGCCCGACGTCGCCAGAGCGCGCTCGGGCGTCGGACCGTTCGCGGCTGGGAAACGCTTAGAGGTCGAGCGCGGCGACCGCGGCCGCGTGGGCGGTCTCGGGCGGTCCGTCGGCGGCGATCACGCGCCAGCCGGCCGCATCGGGCCGCGCGACGGTCTGGGCGGCCGCGATCGCCGCGTCGGCGTCCGAGGCGTCCGAGCCGGGCGGCCGCGCCTGGGCGCGCGCGGCGCGCTCGGCGTCGCCGAGTTCGAGCCAAAGCCCGTCGAACCGCGCCCCCGCGCGCGCCGCGGCGTCGGCCAAGGCGCGCCGCCAGTCGGGCCCCAGAAAGGTCGCGTCGACGATCGCCGAGCCGCCGCCCGCCAGCGTCCGCGCCGCGTCCTTGGTCAGCCGGGACAGCACGCGGCGGCTCACCGCCTCGTCATAAGCCTCGGGCGGGGCGCGCCGCTCGGGCGGCAGGCCGAGCAGCCGCTTGCGCGCCACGTCCGACCGCAGCAGCGGCGGTCCGGCGAGCGCGCCCGGGCCCGCGAGGCGCGGATCGGCCGCCAAGGCGCGCGCGAGCGTGGTCTTGCCCGCGCCCGAGCCGCCGCCGATCGCGATCAGGCGCGGCGGCGGCGGGGGTGCGAGCGCGCCGCGTCCCAGCGCGAGGAACGCCTCGGCGGCCTGGGCGTCGCCGTTCAGCAGGCTGACCATCGCCCGCACCCCGGCCCGCAGCGCGCCGAACAAGGCCAGCGCGCTCGCCCCGCGATAGTCGCGCGTCGCCGACAGGTAGCGCGACCAAAACCGGCTGGCGGGCGCGAGGCCGCCCAGCCGCCGCAGATCCATCACCGTGAAGGCGGCGTCGTACAGGATGTCGATATCGCTCAGCGCCCGGTTGAACACGATCGCGTCGAAGGGGCGGGGCTCGCCGTCGAGCAGCGCGATGTTGCCCAGATGCAGATCGCCGTGGCAGCGCCGGACGCGGCCGTGGCGCGCGCGCGCGTCGAGCCGCGGGGCCAGAACTTCGAGCCGCGCGGCCATGGCGTCGGCCCAGGCCGCGCTCGGGTCGCGCAGATGCGGCGCGCGCGTCGCGGCGGTCTGGTCGAGCGTGAGCGCGACATTGCTCAGGGTGCGCGCGGCGGCCGCCGCGCCCGCGCTGTCCGGCGTCGCCGGCGCGGCCGCATGCGCCGCGGCCACCCGGTCGGCCAACGCTTCGAGGGTCGCGGCGTCGAGCGCGCCGCGCATCAGCAGGCGATCGAGCTCTTGGGCGCGGTCGAACCGGCGCATCTCGACCAGATGCTCGACCGCGTCGGGGCGGCGGGCGCCGGGCGCGTCGGCCGGGCCGGTCATGCGGGGGGCGAGGATGGGCCCGGTCTCGGCGCGCAGCACCGGACGCACGCCGAGATACAGGTCTCCGGCCATCGGATTGCCGGCGCATTCGTCGAAACAGGCGCGTCGACGGGCCTCGGGATCGCGAAAATCGACGAAATCATAGGCGACCGGACGCATGCGCTTGAACGCGCGGTCTCCCGACAGCAGCACGACCGAGAGGTGGGTTTCGATGCGTTCAGGCGCCTCCGGCCCCAGCGCGCCGGGCGCTTCGAGCTGGGCGAGCAGCGTCTCGGTCGGGTCGGCCTCCTTGGGGGGACGCGCCGGATCCGGCGGCGTCTTGGTCATGGCGCTCCTCCGTTCGTTCCGTCCCCCGCTTCCGCCGGACCCGCTTCCGCCGGTCCGCGGCGCGCGCGCCTAGCGGCGGGCGTAGGGCGCGAACCAGCCGAGCCCGTCGAGCGTGCGGCCCCGGGGGCGGTATTCGGCCCCGATCCAGCCCGCATAGCCGGCCGCCTGCAGGCGCTCGAACAGGAACGGGTAGTGGATTTCGCCCTGGTCCGGCTCGTTCCGGTCGGGCGCGCCGGCGATCTGCACATGCCCGAGACGGTCGGCGCAGCGCGCGATTCGGGTCGCCAGATCGCCCTCGGAGATCTGGCAGTGATAGAGATCGAGCAGCAGCGCCAGATTCGGCGCGGCCACCGCGTCCAGCGTCTCAACCGCCTGGTCCGTGGTCGTCAGGTGATAGCCGGGCATGTCGCGCCTGTTGATCGGCTCGATCACGATCGTCAACTCGGGCAGGCGTTCCGCGGCGCGCGCGGCGACATAGGACAGATTGGCGCGATAGGCCGCCTCGGCCGACGGGCCCTCGGCGCGGCCGGCCATCACATGCAGCCGTTCCGGCCGGATGATCTCGGCGAAGTTGAGCGCCTGTTCGAAGCTCGCCTGAAACTCCGCCTCGCGCCCGGGCAGCGCCGCGAGACCGCGCTCTCCGGCCTCCCAGTCCCCGGGCGGCGCGTTGAACAGGGCTTGGGTCAGCCCCAAGCGGTCGAGCTCTCGACGGATTTCGTGCGGGTCGCAGGCGTAGGGGAAGAGATATTCGACCCCCTCGAACCCCGCTGCGGCCGCCGCTTCGAAGCGCGCCATGAAGGGCAGTTCGGGGAACATCATGCTGAGGTTCGCGGCGAAGCGCGGCATCGATGTCGGCTCGGGCGTCGTGCGCGGATCGGACGCGCAAGGGGAGGAAAGAGGGGGCGGAAAGAGGGTCGAAACGAGGCGCGGGCGGCCCCGGCCCGTTGCACATGAAAGTAGGCCGATCGCCCGGGGGTTGTCCAGCGCGCGCGACCGGCCAGTGTTGATCCCGAGCCGCGGCGCGGCCGCGCCTGTCGGCGCGACGCGATTCCGCGCTTGGAGGCGCGGCCTCGCGCTAGTACAGACGCTGAACAAGGCGTCCTTTTCAGGGGCCGCGGCGATGTCGCGATCGCCCGGCGTTAGGGGGCGCATGGGGCCAAAGGGGCCAAAGGGGCCAACGGGGGCGGCCAGACGGCCCAAGGAGCGGCCCAA
>CAZBIG010000237.1:0-5265 GCA_964491865.1 uncultured Neomegalonema sp.
GGCCCGCCGGCCGGGCGCTTCGACGCGGGTCGAGGCCGTCGGCCTCGCCCTGCGCTGCGCCGGGGCCCCCGTCGCCGCGGCCGAGTTGGACCCGACCAGCGCTCTGCCGCCCGACGCGGTCGAGATCCTGGCGCAATAGGCCCGCCAGGCCGTCTCGGATTTACCGATCATTGACGAAATTAGGCGACTTTATGTCTCGGGATCCGTTCCTTCCCGGAGCTTCTCCCTCTTTGCCTCCCCTGAACTGGCCGCTTCGGCGGCCACTTTTTTTTAACCGCATCAAATGACAGAACGTTTAGCGGTATGCAGCACACTGCCCTGACGATCGCACCGGCGAACAGGGGCACGCACATGACCGCTACCGAAGCGCCGCCGACCGCGGCGACGGCCGAACCTGCGCTCGGCCGCGTCCTGGCCGGCATGATGGCCGAGACCGTTGCGCTTATGGACGAAGTGTCGGCGCTCGGCGAACAGCGCGCCGCGACTGCGGCCCCGAACCCCCACGAGATCGGCGCGACGCTGCGGGCCGCGAACCGTCTGGCGCGGATCGGCGCCTGGATCCTGGCGACCGAGGAGGCCGACGCGACCGACCGGCGCAGCGACCCCCGGCCCGCCCGGACGGCCGCGACGCCCACAACGCCGTCGCCCGAAACCGCGGCGGACGACGCGCCGACTCCGGTCGACTGGGCGCAGACGCTGAGCGCGGCGCGCACCGGCGCGCTCGACACGCCTGCGCGGATCGGCCCCTTGGCCGAGATCCAAATCCGGATCGACCGCCTCACGGACCGGGCCTGCCGCTTAGACGCGCTGCTGCGCGGCGACGGGCTCGACGCGCCGGGCGCGCCCCCGGCGACCGAAGATCGCCCGAGCGCCGTGATCTTGACCTTTCCCGGCCCAAGACAGGCTGCGCCGGTCGACCTGAACGTTTGATGGCGATTTCGAGGCGAAGCCGGCGGCCGATCGCCTCGGGCCGTTGGGAATTCTGTGCGTTATTCTCGTGACGACTTGGGCGCCTTTGCCGAAAGACGCCGTCAGCGCGGCCCCGCGCGATTGCCAACAGAAAGCCGGATCGCTAAGGGAGACCGGCGTTTCAGCGACTCTGACGGCACGAGGTCTCCCGGTGATCGACATCTTCAAGAAAGGCGCGCGACTTGGGGCGGCGGCCTTGGTCTTCGGCGCTGTGGCGCTGTTTGGCGCGGCTCAGGCGCAAGACGGCGCTCAATCCGCGCCGAAAGAAGAAGTGAAAGAAACCATCGGCGACTGGCAAATCGTCTGCACGGCGGGCGCCGAGGCCGAGCGCTGCTTCCTCGAGCAAATCGTCACCAACGCCGAGAACGAGCCGGTCGTTCGGATGCGGGTGCGCAAGCTGCTGCGGCCGCAAGTGATCGGCCCGCAGACGATCCTGGCCGAGGCGCAGTTTCTCGTGCCCTTGAACGTGTTTTTGCCGAAAGAGCTCGGCCTGCGCATCGACGACAGCCCGACCCTGAGCACGCCCTACACCCGCTGCGTGGCGATCGGCTGCTTCGCGCAGCCGCCCTTGTCCGAAACGCTGATCCGCCAGATGAAGGGCGGCTCGCAGGCTTCGGTGATCATGACCACCGCGCCTGGCCAGCCGGCCCTGAACGCGGCCGTCTCGCTGAACGGCTTCACCGCGGCTTTCGACAAGCTTTAATCACCGCGTCTCGGCGCATGAAAAAGCAGCCCCGCACGTCGCGCGTGCGGGGCTTTTTCAGTATGGCGGCGGCGCGCCTGAAACGGCCTTCGGCGCGTCCGGGCGCGGTTCAGAGCGCGCAAGATCCGGCGCGTCGCCCCACCAAAAAGGGGCGGCCCCCAGCTCAAAGCCTTAGGATCAGCCGCGCCACGCCTTGACCGCCAACACCGCGTTCAGGCCGCCGAAGGCGAACGAGTTCGACAGCGCGGCGTCGACGCGGGCCTCGCGCGCTTCGTTCGGCACCACGTCCAAGTCGCACTCGGGGTCCGGCTCTTCGTAATTGATCGTCGGCGCGATCACCCCGTCGCGCAGCGCCATCAGCACGGCGGTCATCTCGAGCGCGCCGGCCGCGCCGATTGCGTGCCCGTGCATCGCTTTTGTCGACGAGACCGCCAGCCGATCCGCATGCGCGCCGAACACCTGTCGGATCGCGGCGCATTCGGTCCGATCGTTCGCCGCCGTCGCCGTGCCGTGCGCGTTGATATAGTCGATCGCCTCCGGCGCGAGACCGGCGTCGGCCAGCGCCGTACGCATCGCCCGCATGGCGCCGTCTTGGTTTGGTTGCACGATGTCGCCCGCATCGGCGCTCATGCCGAACCCAACGATCTCGCCCCAAATCGACGCGCCGCGCGCCTCGGCGTGCTCGAGCGTCTCGAGCACCAACGTGGCCGCGCCTTCGCCCTGCACCATGCCGTTGCGGTTCTTCGAGAACGGCCGGCAGGCGTCTTTCGACATCACGCGCAGCCCCTCCCACCCCTTTAAAACGCCATAGGTGAGCTGCGACTCGGTCCCGCCCGTCAGCGCGACGTCCGCCATCCCCCCGCGCACCAGATGGAAAGCTTGCCCGATAGCGTGGTTCGACGAGGCGCAGGCCGTGGTGACGGCGAAGGCCGGCCCCTTGACGCCGAACGCCATGCTCAGATGGCTCGCCGGCGCGTTCGGCATCAGTTTCGGCACCGTCAGCGGATGGATCCGCGACCGCCGCTCGGCGTAGACCAGACGGTAATTCTCGTCGAGCGAGTGCATCCCGCCCATGGACGACCCGATCACCACCGCGGCGCGCTCGGCCGCCTCGGGCGCGATCTCGAGCCGCGCGTCGGCCATCGCCTCGCGCCCGGACACCAGGCTCATCTGCGTGACGCGGTCGCAGAGCGCCAATTCGTTGCGCGTAAAATGATCCGCGCCTTCAAACTCGGTCGCCTCGGCCCCGATCTGGATCGCGAGGCCCTCGGTCGGGATCCGCGTCAGCGGCTTCACGCCCGAGCGCCCCGTCCGCAGCCCCTCGAAATGCGCGGCCTGCCCGACGCCGAGGGCGGAAATCACCCCCAGGCCCGTGATCACGACGCGTCGCGCCATCGCTCACCTCACTCTCTGGCGCATCGCGCGACACTGACGGAACGGCCGCCCCTCGGCGCGCTCTCGCGCCGGTCTCCTGAACGCAAAGCGCCCGCTGCGCAAGCCATGCGGCCTGCGCATGCGGGCCGGCGCCGGTCGCTCGGCCGTCAGCTCGCCGGTTTTTCGGCGATCAGACGCTTCACCGCGGCCACGACCGTCCCCACCGTCGAGATATCGAAATCCGAGGGGCTGTCGTCGTTCGCGTTGTAGGGCACGGTCACGTCGAAGGTCTCTTCGATCGCGAACACGATCTCCACCAGTTCGAGGCTCGTGATCCCGAGCTCATCGGGGGTGCTGTCGAGCGTCACGGCGCTCGCCTCGTTGAGCGAGGTTTGAGCGACGATGGCGATGACCTTCTCAGTGATCTCGTCGTCGGTCATGTCCGCACCGGACTTCGCCTGCTCGGTCATACTGTGTCTTCTCCGCTCGCGGCGCGCCGGCGGAGATGCGATCACACCCCGCCCCCATGCTCGGTTCCGGCTCGCGCAGAGGTCGAGCCGGAGCGTTGTCTTCACCCGCGCCCTCGCGCGGCGGTTAGCGTCGGCGCGCCGCTCGGGTCGGCCGATCGCCGCCGTCCGAACCTGCGCTCGTCTCGCCCCCCGATTGACGGCCCGACCTGTGGCCCTGTTGCCGACCGCCGGGGCTGGTGGCCCGTTTAACCGGAGCCCTCAGCCTCTGGAAAGCGCTTTTTTAGGGCCGCCAGCTCGCGCGCGAAACGGGGCAAACGCCGCGTCAACATCACGATTTCAGTGATTTCTTCGCGCGGCAAGGCGGGCGTGCCCCCGACGACGGCGCGCGGCTTGACGTTGCCCGACACCCCCGAAGACGCCATGACCACCACGTCATGGCCGATATTCGCATGGTCGCCGACCCCGACTTGGCCGCCCAACACCACCCGATCTCCGATCACCGCGCTGCCGGCGACGCCGCTTTGGCCGCAAAACAAACAATTCTCGCCAACCTGAACATTGTGGCCGATCTGCACCAGGTTGTCGAGTTTCGCGCCGCGGCCGATGCGCGTGTCGGCGACGGTTCCGCGGTCGATCGCGGCCCCGGCCCCGATTTCGACGTCGTCGCCGATCTCGACCGCCCCGAGCGAATGGATCCGAGCCCAGACCGTGTTTTCGGTCCCGACCTGGATCGCGCCGGTCTGGCGCGCGCTTTCGACGCTGCCTTTCTCGGGCGTGACGAACGAAAACCCGTCGGCGCCGATCACGGCGTTCGGATGGATCTGCACGCGATCGCCGATGCGCACGCGCGCGCCGATCCGCACGCCTGGATGGATCAGACCGTCCGCCCCAAGACGCGCGCCGGACCCGACCGTCGCTTGGGCCAGCACCACTGTGCGCGGGCCGATCTCGACGCCGTCGCCGATCACCGCGAGCGGCCCGATCCGGGCCGTCGGATCGATCCGGGCGTCGGCCCCGACCACGGCGCTCGGATGAACGCCGGCCGCCGGCGCGCCGAGACCGTCGAGCGGAAGCGCGAACATCTGCGTGACGCCCGCCATCCCATAGCGCGCGCGCGGCGCGAAGATCACAGCCTGCAGACCGGCGCCCCGCCAGTCGGCGCCGGGCGCCATCATCGCGACCCGGGCCGCCCCGTCGCCGAGCATCTTGGCGTGCTTGGCGTCGAGCGCGAGCGCCAGATCCGTCTCGCCAGCGGCCTTCGGGTGCGCCGCGCCCGAGATCGGCAGCTCGACCGCGCCCTCCGCTTCGAACCCGAGCCCTTCGGCGATCTCGGCTACCGTTCGCATGGGCGTTCCTCCGCTCGGGACGGCCCGCGCCGCCCCTTGCTCAGGGCAGCGCGACGCCGGCCCGCTCGAGCGCGACGGCCAGACGCCGGTCCCGCCCATAAATGTCGCGCCGCGATTGCGCTGCGCCGTCCGCATCGACCCAAGCCGTGCGATAGAGCAAATGCACCGGCACCGGGGTCCGGAGACGGACGTAGCGCTCCGACCGGCTGCGGAGCAAGCGCGCGTAATAGGGGCCCGGGTTCGGGCGGTCGGCCGACAGCAGCAGCTCGGCCAACGCGGTCGGCTGCGCGACGCGGACGCAGCCGTGGCTGAACGCGCGGACCGACCGGTTGAAAAGGCTCTGCGCCGGCGTGTCGTGCAGATAGATCGCATGGCGGTTCGGGAAGATGAACTTCACGTCGCC
>CAZBIG010000238.1:0-5263 GCA_964491865.1 uncultured Neomegalonema sp.
GGTCAGGATCACGTCGAACTGCTTGGGCCAGCGCACCAGCTGCATGCCGCCTGCGTCGGCGAGCATGTGGCTGAGCGCGACGTCGGGAAACTCGGTGCGGTGGACGTGCTCCACCTCCTCGCGCCACAGGCCGCCGGCCTCCATGACGTTCGACTTCTCCATCGAGCAGACCTGGTTGTCGCGCTTCTTGGCCAATTCGAAAGCCGACCGGGCCACGCGGCGGATCTCTTCGGTGGTGTAGCGGTGGGTGTTGATCCCCACCCGCGAATCGTCGTCGAGCGTCGTGACGCCGCGCGGCTCGCCAAAATAGACGCCCGAGGTCAGTTCGCGCACGATCATGATGTCGAGCCCGGCGACCACCTCGCGCTTCAGCGAGCTGTCGTCCGCCAGCGCGTCGAAACATTGGGCCGGCCGCAGATTGGCGTAGAGGTCCATCTCTTTACGCAGCCTCAGCAGGCCGCGCTCGGGCTTGAGCGAAAAATCGAGCGCGTCCCATTCCGGGCCGCCGACCGCCCCGAGCAACACGGCGTCCGACGCTTGCGCCTTGGCCATGGTCGCGTCGCTGATCGGCGCGCCATGGGCGTCGTAGGCCGCGCCGCCGACCAGGTCGGTCTCATAGACGAAGCCGGCGCCGCGGCGCGCGTTGAACCAGTCGATCACGCGGGCGACTTCGTCCATCACCTCGGGTCCGATGCCGTCCCCGGGCAGGATCAACAGGCTGCGGGCGTCGGGTGCGGACATCGGCGTCTCCTTCCAGCGCGCAGGGCGCGCTTGCGCGGTGTTTTTATGGATCGACATCGCTTAGGCGGCCGGCGCGAAGCGGTCAATCGAGCCGCCGACCCGTGCTTTCGCCGCAGACCGGCGCTACCGAAAGGGCTGATCCGTCTCGAGAGGAGCGCCGCCATGGCCCTGGCAGCCGACCCCGCCGACCGCCCCGACCCGCACGGCCGCGCCGCCGGGCGTCTGGCCTACACGCCGCCGAAGATCCCCCGCGGTCCGGCGCGCCTCAGCCTGCCGGCGTTTCTGTGGCGCATGGTCCGCAACCCCGTGGGCGCGATCCCGGAGACCGCGTACACCGAGCCCTTCGCCCAGTCGCGCCGGACCGGGCCGCCATCGGCGATGATCGTCGATCCGGCCGCGCTCGAGCAGATCCTGGTGAAACGGGCCGCGGAGTTTCCGAAGACCGAGATCGACGACCGGGTGCTGCGGCCGGCCTTCGGCGACGGGTTGGTCACGGCCGAGGGCGAAGATTGGCGCTGGAAACGTCGCCTGACGGCCCCGTTCTTCGCGCCGTCGGCGCTGGCCGGTCTCGCCCCGGCGATGGCCCGCCCGTTCGAGCGGATCGGAGACGCTTGGGCCAGCGGCGCGGTGGAAAACCCCGTCGACGCGGCGGCCGCCATGACCGAGGCGACGCTGACGGTGATCGCCGAGACGCTGTTCGAGACCCCCGGCGACCTCGCCGCGGAAGAGATCGCCGCGGCGCTCGAGGCGTATCTCGAGCCGATTTCCTGGGTCGTGGCCTACGCCGCGCTGAGAGTGCCGCTGTGGCTGCCGCATCCGGGCCAGGGCAAAATCCGCCGCGCGATCGCTCAGATGCGGGGCGCGGTGGCCAGCACGGTGGCCCGTCGGCGCGCGAGCCCGCCGCGCGCGGATCTGTTCGGCAAGCTGATGGCCGCCGTCGACCCGGAGACCGGTCGCCCGCTGTCCGACGAGGATCTGGTCGATCTGGTGTTGACCCTGATCGCGGCGGGCCACGACACCTCGGCCAACACGCTGTCTTTCGCGCTCTATCTGCTGGCGGCGCAGAGCGACCTGCAGGCGGAGCTGGCCGCCGAGGCCGCGGCGGCGCCGCCGCACGACCCGGCCGGCGCGCCTGGGATCGAGGCTTTCGTGAAAGAGACGCTGCGCCTGTTCCCGGTCGCGGCGATCATGGGGCGCCGCACCACCCGACCTGAAACCTTCGGCCCGCTGTCGCTGCCGAAGGACGCCTTGCTGCTGATCCCGATCTACGCGCTGCACCGGCATGAGGCCTTGTGGGACAAGCCCGACCAGTTCGATCATACGCGGTTTCTGGGGGCGTCGCCGCCTCGCACGCAGTTCATGCCGTTCGGGGCCGGTCCGCGGGTCTGCGTCGGGGCCGGCTTCGCGATGCAGGAGATGGTGTTGGGCTTGGCGACGCTGCTGCGGCGCGTGCGCTTCTCGCTCGCGCCCGAATCGGTCTGCGATCCGGTGCACCGGGTCACCCTGCGCCCGCGGGCCGAGATGTGGTTGACCGTCCGCCCCCGCTGAGCCGGTCAGTTCTCGAGCGCGACGTCGATCCAAACCAGGCGGTGATCCGAGCTGACGGGCGGAAAGCCGTCGCCCACCAGCCGGCGGAGCGGATCCTCGGGCCCCGGCCAGAACACGCCCGAGCCGAGGACGCGGAGCCCCTGAGACGGCAGGGCGTAATCGACGCGCAGATTGCCCGGCGCGCGGACGCCCGTGTCTTTCCAGTCGGCGGTGTCCTGGGCGGGGGGAGCCCGATGCGCGCGGTTCGCGCCGCCCTGCGCCGCGGCGGCGGCCCGGCCCCCGGCGCTTTCGGGCGCGATCGGTTGAACGCGCGGATGGGTGAGCAGGGCCTCGATCGCGCCGCGCCGGGCGTCGCCGTCGACCGGGTCGGCGTTGAGGTCGCCGAGCAGCACGAACGCCGCCGCCTGGTCCAGGCCGCCGGCGCGGCCGACGTCGTCGACCGGCCAGTCCGCGCCCGAGACGTAGTCGGCCCAAAAACGGATCTCCGCCGCATTCCTCAGCCCGTTGCGATCCTCCGGCCCGTCGAACACAGGCGGCGTCGGATGACTGGCCAGAACGTGGACCCGGCGCCCGTCGGGCAGCCGGATCGGGGCGTCCCAATGCGATTTCGACGAGAGCCTCAGTTGCCGCCAAACCTCGGGCGCGTAGAACGGCGCGCCGTCGGGCGCGACCGGGGCCTCCGCCCAGGGCGCGTCGGCCCAGAGCAGGGTCTGAAAGGTCCGGACGCTTTCGGTCTCGATCGGGTGGCGGCTGAGCAGCGCCATGCCGAACTGGCCGCGAAACAGGCCCCAGCCTTGAGCGTCGGTCGGCCCGCCGATGACGCCGTCGCGGTCGAGATCGGCGCCGACTGCGACGCCGGTGTTGACCGGCGCGGCGAACCGATGCGCGAAGCGCAGCGGGGCCGCCCCGTTCCGCGGCGCCGCCAGGGCGGCTTCGAACAGGCCCAGCGCCTCGCCGGCGGGATCGTAGTCGAGCTCCAGTAGCAACAGCACGTCGGGGCGCACCCGCTGAATGATCTCGACGATCGCGTCGATCTGAGCGGCGGCGCGCGGGTTCTCGGGCCCGGCGCGGAGCTGATCGATCAGGACGCTCGGGCGCTGGCGCGCCAAGCTGACGTTGAACACCGCGAACCGGACGGCGTCGTCGGGCTTCGCCCAGGGGGCGTCGGCCGCGGCCCCGGGCGCAAGGAGCGCGGCGGCCGCCGACAACAGCGCGGCGGCGCCAAGCCCGCGCCGCGCCGGGCGCCCTGTCGCCCCCCTCACATCGCGCCGCCGGAGAACAGCCAAGGTTGGCTTGCGCGCTGGCGGGCCTCGTACGCGTCGATCGCCGCCCCCTTCTCGAGGGTCAGCCCGATATCGTCGAGACCGTTCAGCAGACAATGCTTGCGGAACGGATCGACGTCGAACCCGATCGAGCCGCCGTCCGGCCCGGTGATGGTCTGCGTCTCGAGGTCCACGGTGAGCACCGCGTTGGCCCCCCGCTCGGCGTCGTCCATCAGCTTGTCGACCTGGTCTTGCGGCAACGCGATCGGCAGGATCCCGTTTTTGAAGCAGTTGTTGAAGAAGATGTCGGCGAAGCTGGGCGCGATGACCACGCGGATGCCGAAATCAAGCAGCGCCCAGGGCGCATGCTCTCGGCTGGAACCGCAGCCGAAATTCGCCCCGGCGACCAGAATGCGCGCCTGGCGATAGGCTGGTTTGTTCAAGACGAAGTCCGGCTGCTCGGCTCCGGTCGCGTCGTAGCGCATCTCGTCGAACAGGTTCACGCCCAGACCGGTGCGCTGGATCGTTTTCAGAAATTGCTTCGGAATGATCATGTCGGTGTCGACGTTGATCAGCGGCAGCGGCGCCGCCACGCCGGTCACCGTGGTGAACTTCTCCATTGCGCGTCTCCGATCCTGTCTCGGCGCGAGCTATGGCACGGGCCGGTTCATGGCGCCAAGCGGGCGATCGCGCGGCCCCGTCGCGACGGAGGGCGCGCGGTCGCGCGTAGCAACCTTGGGTTGCGACGGGGATCGCGGCGGGCCAAGCAATCGAGAGGCGACAGGATGATGCGGAGCGTTTTGGCGGCGGCGGCCGCGGTAGGACTTTGGGCCGGAGCGCCGGCGCTCGCGACCGCCGAGGTCGCGACCAGAGGGGCCGCTATCGGCGCCCCGATCGACAGTCTCGGCTGGCGTTCCGCCTATCGGGGCGCGCCGGCCCTCGTGACGCCCGCGCGGTACTACCGGCGGCCCTACCGGCGGTTTTACGGCCCGCGGCGGTTCGGCGCGCCGGTCGTGGTCGCCCCGCGCCGGTTCCGTCGCGGCCCCGTCGTCGTGGCCCCGCGCCGCTTTGTGGGCCCTCGCCGTTTTGTGCCGCCGCGCGCCTTCGCGCATCCGCGTCCCTTCGCGCGGCGGCCGGTGGTGATCGCGCCGCGCGGACGCTTCTATCGCCATCGTTACTGAGGCGCCGTCGGCCGCACGGTCGCGGGGGGCGCCACGTCGCTGGCGCGCTCCTATATTAACTGCAACGGCCGCGCCCCGGGGGCGCGGCGATGGCGGAGCTGTTCATGACGCGCAAGATAACGACAGCGCTTGTTGGGATGGGGTTGGCGCTGGGCCTGGCCGGAGCGGCCTCGGCGCAGGGTCAGCCCCAGGCCGAGGCCCTGATCCCGCTGGTGCGCGACATCATCGCCGCGGGGCGGGACGACGGGCTGTCCGAGGACGAGATCCGAAACCGCTCGCTGCGTCGGGGCGCCGAGACCGCGTTCGACAATCGCGACGCCGGCGCGGTCGGCGCGTTGCAGGGCTTCAACGCCTATCGGCAAGAGAAGCGCCGCCTCGAGGATCAAGAGCGCCGCCGCCGCGAAGCGCGCCAGCGCCGGATCATCGAAGGGGTGGGGCGTCTGCTGCTGTCGCCCCAGTAAGCGCGCGCCGCGGCGTACGGGCGCTATTGCGGCGGGGCGCTAGAGCGCCCGGACGAACGTCCGCTTGCCG
>CAZBIG010000239.1:0-5263 GCA_964491865.1 uncultured Neomegalonema sp.
GGCCCAAGGCACGCTCTATCCGGACGTGATCGAAAGCGTCTCTTTCGACGGCGGCCCCTCGGTCACGATCAAGAGCCACCACAATGTCGGCGGGCTGCCCGAGCGCATGAACATGGCGCTGGTCGAACCGCTTCGAGAGCTGTTCAAAGACGAGGTGCGGGCGCTCGGCCGCGAACTCGGGCTGCCCGAAGCCTTTGTCGGGCGGCACCCGTTCCCGGGTCCCGGCCTGGCGATCCGCTGCTTGGGCGCGGTCGGCCGCGCCTCGCTCGAGATCTTGCGCAAAGCCGACGCCATCTATCTCGACGAGATTCGCGCCGCCGGCCTCTATGATCGGATCTGGCAAGCCTTCGCCGTCCTGCTGCCGGTGCGCAGCGTCGGGGTGATGGGGGACGGGCGGAGCTACGAGCAGGTCTGCGCGCTTCGAGCCGTCACCTCGGTCGACGGCATGACGGCCGACGCGTTCCCGTTCGAGCCGGCCTTCCTCGGCCGCGTCGCGACCCGGATCGTGAACGAGGTGGCCGGCGTGAACCGGGTCACCTATGACGTGACCTCGAAGCCGCCGGGCACGATCGAGTGGGAATAATCGGCGCGGCCGCGCGGCGCGATCCGGGTCGATCGCGCCGACCAGACCGACGACCCGACGAGAGGGCTGGGCCATGATCTCCGCCGCGTTCATCTTCATCCCCGGCGCCTATGACGACGCTTTTCGCGCTCTCGACGCGTTGATCGAAGAGGCCGCGGAACAAACGCCGGGCTATCTGGGCGTCGATCGCTGGGTGTCGGAGGACGGGGCGAAGCGGAACTCGACTTATTACTGGACCGACGCCGCTGCGCTCGAGCCGTTCGCCCGCCACCCGAAGCATATCGAGGCCAAACGGCGCTATCGCGAATGGTATGACGGGTTTCATGTCGTCATCTCAGAGGTCGTGAAGAGCTATGGCGACGGCGCGATCGCGCACGCGACGCCGAACGGGCGGGCCCGTCCCGACGCCGCTCGGGCCGTGGAATGAGGCGGCGGCGGGCGTGCTCGGGCGTTGGGGCGCGCGCCTGCTGGCGCTGATCGGCGCGGGCGCGGCGCTGACCGCCGCGCTGGTGCTGGGCGCCTGGGGCTGGTTCGCCCAGAGCGTCGACCGCCCCGCGCGCGCGTGGCCCGAAGCGGACGCCATCATCGTGGTGTCGTCCGGTCTGACCGAGACCGGCGGTCTCGACCCGTTTTCGGCGGCGCGGGTCGAGACCGGCCTTGCGCTCTGGCGGGCGGGGCGCGCCCCGGCGCTTCTGGTCTCGGGCGGCCCGCTGGCCGCGGGCGACGCCGCCGTCGCCGACCGGATGGCCGCGGCGCTGATCGCCGCCGGCGCGCCGCCTGAGATCGTGCATGTCGAAAGACGGGCCGTCTCGACCTTCGAAAACGCCCGCTTCACGCTCGAGATCGCGCGCGCCCAAGGATGGCGGCGCGTGATCCTGGTGACCGACGACTTCCATCTGGCCCGCGCGGCCGCGCTGTTCTGGTGGTGGGACGACGGCCGGGTCGAGCGCGTCGCCCTGGTCCCGGCGCGCGGGCTGAGAGACGTGTCGGCCCGCGTCGCGGCGCTGGTCTTGGTCCGCGAGATCCTGGCCGCGCCGTTCAACGCCCTGAAGATCGCGGCCCAGAGCGGGCTCGACGCGGTCGGCCGCGGCGGCGGCCGCACGATCCGCTGAACGTCGGCGGGCCGGGCGCGCCGCGACTTGACGCGCCGCGCGAACCGGGTCTTGTCGCGCGATGACCCCGCCCCCTCTCGCCTCTGGCGCGCCCGCCGCCGCGCTGCCCGGACCGGCGCGCGCCGCGCTTTGGATGACCGGCGCGCTCGCGGCTTTCTCGCTGATGGCGGTGGCCGGCCGCGAATTGGCCGGCGAGGCCAACACTTTCCAAATCATGTTCTGGCGCAGCCTGGTCGGACTCGCCTTGGTCTGCGCGGCGCTCGCCGTCGCGGCGCGCGGCTTCGGCCAGATCGCGACCCGGCGGCCAGGTCTGCACGCCCTGCGCAACCTCGCGCATTTCTTCGGGCAGAATTGCTGGTTCTACGCGGTCGCCACGATCCCGTTGGCGCAGGTGTTCGCGTTCGAGTTCACCACGCCGATTTGGGTGGCGCTGCTCGGGCCGTTGTTGATCGGCGAGCGCTTCACGCTGTGGCGCGGGGTGGCCGCGCTGCTGGGGTTTCTCGGGGTGCTCGCGGTGGCGCGCCCAGGCGCGAGCGCGTTCGAGCTCGGACAAGCCGTGGCGCTGATCGCCGCGCTCGGCTTCGCGGGCAACGTGTTGGCGACGAAGAAGCTGTCGGCGACCGAGACCGTTCTGTCGATCATGTTCTGGATGACCGCGAGCCAGGCCGTCATGGCGCTGCTGTGCGCCGGCGCGCTCGGCTGGGCGAGCGGCCGGCCCGCCCTGCCCTGGCCTACGGCCGAGACCGGGTTCTGGTTCGCGGTCGCCGGGGTCTGCGGGCTGAGCGCGCATTTCGCGATCGCCAACGCGTTGCGGGCCGCCGACGCCGCCGTGGTGGCGCCGATGGATTTCTTCCGCTTGCCGCTGATCGCCGGGGTGGGCGCGCTGCTTTACGCCGAGCCGCTCGAGGCGGCGGTGTTTCTCGGGGGCGCGCTCATTTTCCTGGGCAACTTTCTCAACATTCGGGCCGAGACCCGACGGCGCGCGCCGGCGCCGGCCGCGCCCGCGACCAAGGGGGCTCTGGACGGCGGCTGATCGAGCCGACAGGGTGCGCGCGCCTTGATGGAGCGGCGCGCATGACCCTGTTGATCTTCGGCCTCGCGACGTTCGCCGCGACCCATTTGTTCAGTCGGCTGCGCGGTCTGCGGGCGGCGGCGATCGAGCGGCTGGGCGAGATGGGCTACAAAGGGGCCTACAGTCTCGTGTCGCTCGCCGGGCTGGTCTTGATCATCTGGGGCTACGCCGCGGCCCGCGCCGGCGAGAACCCGCTGGTCTACGCGCCGCTGGAGAACAACCGGGCGCTGGCGCACGCGCTGATGCCGTTCGCGTTCATTCTGGCCGCCGGCTCGAACATGCGGTCGAACCTGAAACGCTATGTGGGCCACCCGCTCTCGATGGCGGTGATCCTGTGGGCGGCGGTGCATCTGGCGGCGAACGGAGACCAGGCCTCGGTGCTGCTGTTCGGCGCGCTCGGGCTTTACGCGCTGGTCGCGCTCGGGCTGAGCCTGGCCGCGGGACCGACGCCGCCGCCGCCGCCTCAGCCCAGAACGCGCGATCTGGCGCTCATCTTGGCGGGGCTGGTCGGCTACGCCGTCGTTTTGGCCGCGCACGGCTGGTTGTTCGGCGTCGCGGTGATCGGATAGGGCCCGCCGCAACGCGGCTCGGGCGCGCGGCCGGGCGAGCGATTTGCAACCCGGGCGCGCCGTGCTAGGGGCCGTCGACGCCTTGTCAACCGGGCGCGTCCGGTTCGTCGCGCCCACGAAACGCCGCTTAGATAAATTTGGGGAGATCGTCTGATGGACCTGAGCAAGATCCCGGCAGGGAAGAACCCGCCCTCGGACATCAACGTCGTCATCGAGATCTCGGGCGCCGGCGCGGGCGGGGCTCCGGTGAAGTACGAGATCGACAAAGACAGCGGCGCCGTGTTTGTCGATCGGATCGTCAACACCGCGATGTTCTACCCCTGCAATTACGGCTTCGTACCGAACACGCTGCACGCCGACGGCGATCCCACCGACGTGCTGGTGCGCTGCGACTTCGCGCTGGCGCCGGGGTCGGTGATCCGCTGCCGCTTGATCGGCGTCCTGAAGATGGAGGACGACGGCGGCATGGACGACAAGCTGATCGCTGTCCCGGTCGAGAAAGTCGACCCGTTCAGCGCCAAGATCCAAGAGCTGACGGATCTGCCGGAGCGCGAGCTCGAGCGGATCAAGCACTTCTTCGAGCACTACAAGGATCTCGAAGCGGGCAAATGGGTGAAGGTCAGCGGCTGGGGCTCGAAAGCCGAGGCCGAGGAGATCCTCACCAAGTCGATCGCCGCCGCCGGCTGACGCGGTCGTCTGGTCGGGGCGGCGCGGACCGCCCCGACGCCGCCGCGCCCCGGCCCGCTCCCCCCGTTTTGAGCGCGCCGCGTCGCGCGCCGGTTTCGAAGGCCTCCGAGCTGATGAGCAGCGTCGTCTCCGCCGACCGCCCCGCCGCGTCCCCGCCATGCGCCGCCGCGACGTCGCGCCCGCGGCTTGCGGCGCTGCCCACGCCCGACGCGTTTCTGGCCGCGCCGCAAAAGGCGATTTGCCTGATCGGCATGTCGGGGGTCGGCAAAAGCACCGTGGCGCGGCGCCTGCGCGCCGCCGGCGACTGGTTCCACTACTCGGTCGATTACCGCATCGGCACGCGGTACATGGGCGAGCATATCGTCGACAGCTTCAAAGCCGAGGCGATGAAAACGCCGATGCTGCGCGACCTGCTGCTCTCCGACTCGATCTACATCGCGTCGAACATCACCTTTGAAAATCTCGCGCCCCTGTCGAGCTATGTCGGCAAGCCCGGCGATCCCGCCCAGGGCGGGTTGTTGTTTGACGAGTACGTCCGCCGTCAGCGCCAGCACCGCGAGGCCGAGATCAACGCCATGCGCGACGCCGCCGGGTTCATCGAGAAAGCCCGCGCGCTCTACGGCTATGCGCATTTCGTCTGCGACGCGAGCGGCAGCCTGGTCGAGGTGGTCGATCCGGACGACCCCGACGACCCCGTGCTCCGCGCCGCCACGGATCAAATGCTGCTGGTGTTCATCCGCCAGGGTCCCGACGACGCCGACGAGCTGGCTCGTCGCTTCGAACGCGACCCGAAGCCGATGTATTATCAGGAAAGCTTCTTGCGCGAGCTTTGGACGCGCTACCTGGAAGCCGCCGGAGCTTCGCCCGAGACCGTCGATCCCGACAGTTTCAGTCGGTGGGGCTTTCGCGAGCTGATCGCGCATCGACTGCCGCGCTATCAGGCGATCGCCGATCGCTGGGGCGTGACGGTCGACAAAAGCGCGCTGTCCGAGGCGAGCGACGACGACGCCGTGGTCGCCCTGGTGGCCGAGGCGTTGGCGCGGGCGCCGGCGGCGGGCTGAGCGCCGGGCTCGGGACCGCAGAAAGAACGGAGACGGCTGTGTGGGCGTTGTTTTGGGTGGCGAGCCTCGGCATCGCGGCGGCTGTGGCCGCGGCGGCGACGAAACCGCTCTGGCGCGGGCGCGGGGGGCGGCGGGGCGCCCCGGCGCCCCCCCCCCGCGGCGGGCGAGAGACACCCCCC
>CAZBIG010000240.1:0-1849 GCA_964491865.1 uncultured Neomegalonema sp.
CGGCTTCATCCAGGCGGCGCTGGCGCAAAGCCGGCTGGTCTGATCCCGCGCGCCTCCGCGCTCATCGCGGCGATCCGGGACCGGGCGCGTCGGCGTCGCCGTCCCTGTCGGCCCCGGGCCCGGCCTGACTGAGCGCCGCATGCGTCACCGACAAGAACTCGCGCCGATAAATCATCGCCCCGGCCGCCAGGGTGGCGAGCATGAAGGCGAGCGGGCCGATCAGCCAGGCGAGGGTCGCCAGCGCGAAATACACCAGCCGCAATCCCCGATTGAAGCTGCGCCCGGCGCGGATGTTCAGCAGCGCGGCGGTGGCCGCGACCTCGCGGCGATCGTTGTCGCCCCCCGGCGGCGGGGTCGCGCCGATCATGATCGCGCAGTAGCCGAACAGCCGCTGCGCCCAGATGAAACTCAGCAGCGCCAGGACGAGGACGCCGGCCAGCACCAAGAGCTTCAGCTCCCAAACCGCGCGCGGCGCGACCGCGGGCGCGAGGTCGTCGGCGACCGACTTCACCGTTTCCGCCGAGCCGATCAGCGCCGCGACCCCTCCGATCGCGATCAGGCAGGCCGACGCGAAAAACCCGGCGCCCTGGTGCTGGATCGCGAGCAGCGCGCTGTCGACGATCCGCACGTCGCGCTCGGCCATCTCGGCCATCCAGCGCTCTCGGCGACGCGCCATCAGCCAGCCGACGCTCGGGCGGCGCGCGGACTGGCGCTCGATCAACAGGGTGAGCCCCGAGACGACCGTCAGGAACAGCCCCGCCGCGACGGCGTCCCAAGGGCCGAGGGCGGCGAACAGGGCGAACGGGCCGCCACCGACGGCGTGGTTCAAGGCGGGCTCCATCGCGGCGATCCCTTGTGACGCCCGCGCGCGGGAAGGGCGCGCGGCGCGCTCCGTCGCCTAACCGGTTTTCGGCCAGGCCGGCCCGCGGCATCTCGACCTCCGCCGCGCCCGAGCCGCGCGTTGACCTGGCGCGCGGGGCGTCGGAGAGCGGTGCGCGGGCGGACGTCGGCGCCGTCCCCGGCGAGGAGCTCAGGTCATGGCGCAGCGGACGACACGGCGCCCGTTCCCGAGCGGGCCTCTGCGGCTGACGCTCGTGACGGCGGTTCTGCTGCCTTACGGTCTGTTCGTCGATTGCGTCTGGCGGCTTCACGCCGGCGACGCAGACGGCCCCTGGCCTTGCCAGCTTTTTCAGGCGCTGAGCGACCACGGCGCGCCCGCGCCCGGCCCGTTGACCTCCCCGCTGACCACGCCGCTGACCACCCCTGCGCGGATCGCGCCCGAATGGCCTTTGTTGCCGGTCTACGGCGTACTGCGCTCGGTGACTGTCGGGGTCGGACCGATCTCGGCCAAGGCGTTGGGCGTCGCCGCCGCGTATGCGGCGATCGTCGCCCCGGGGATGGCGGCGCTTTACGACTGGAGCCGACTGCCCCCGCGCGCGCTGTTGCTGCTGAGCGCGCTCGCCGCCGCGCCCGTCGGCGTCGGCGTCGGGGCCGCGTTTCCGGCCGAGGGGCTGAGCTTCCGACTCATGCAGGCGCTGGTCGCGTTCTGGTTCGTCGGGTGGCTGGCGCTCTGGCCCGTGCTTGCGCGGCCGCGGCGCGCGTCGGGCGGTTCCCGAGCTTAATTGAGCGGCAGACGGAATCGAGCCGAGCCGCTCAGCGGATCCTCGGGCCGGTCCGGATCGCGGGCGATGTCGGTCTCGAGCGTGGCGCGGCCGAGCTGCGCCTTGACCCCGCCGCGCAGGGTCGGCGCGCCGCCGCCCCGGGCCGCGTCGCGGTCGCGGGGCTAGGGGGCGGACCGGCCCCCGCACCGTGGGCGAGCGCCACGAGGGCCGTGGCGCCCGGCGGGCGC
>CAZBIG010000240.1:1859-5238 GCA_964491865.1 uncultured Neomegalonema sp.
GCCCGGGGCCGCGTCGCTGTCGAGGCGATAGGTCTCGGACAGGCCCAGGAACGGTCTGAGCGCGGCGCGTTCGAACACCCAGCCATAGCCGACCTCGGGGCCAAGGCTCAGCCGCCCCAGCAACGGACCGCCGGCGTCGCTGTAAAAATCAACTCGCGCGCCGGGCTTCAACGACAGCCCCCCGTCGCGCCAGTCGCCGGTCAGCCCCGCCCCTAAGGCCCCGCCGAGCTCGGCCTCCTCGCCGAACGCGCCGCCCGTCGCGGACAGGTCCAGCCACAGCCGGTCGCCGAGCGCCCCCGCCCAGTAGGGGCCGACCAGAGCGCCGCCGGCGGCGTGCGGATCGGCGTCGAAGCGTCGGCGGAGCTGCACCCCGGCCAGCGCGCGGTCGCCGAGGCGGCGATCGACGCCGATCGCCCACCGCCCCGCCGGCGAGACAGCCCCGTCGTCGACGCGATAGGCGAGATCGGCCGCGGACCAGGCCCCGTAGTCGAGCAGCCGCGCCCGCCGCCGCTCGGATGGATCCGACAGCAGCGCGGGCACGTCGGCGGACACAGCGAGCGCGCCGGCCTCCGCGTCGCCTGCGCCGGTCATCGAGGGCGCGGCCCCGCGATCCTGGAGCCGCTCGATCCCGGCGCGCGCGCCCCGCCACGCTTCCTCGGCGCGGGCCTCGGGCGCCGAGTCCTCGCCGCGCGCCGCGGTCGCGAAGAGAGCCGCCACGAGACCGACGACCGCCGCTGTTCCGCCCCGTTGAGACCACATCGCGTTTCACTCCACGAGATCTTGCGTATTGCTGCGCGCACCATACCGGACAAGGGGCGGGCCCGGCCAGCGCGCCGAAGACCGGGCCCGCCGAAATTTCGCGCGGCGCCCCCGCGCCCCACGGCCCGGCCGTGCGTGGACGACGTTGCGCCCCGACCGAAAGCGGCATACTCGGACCGAAAGAGTTAAGGGAGCGCCCCGATGTCGTTTTTGTCCGAAAGCCTCGCCCGCGTGAAACCGTCGCCGACGATCGCGGTCACAAACCTCGCGCGCGAGCTGAAAGCCTCGGGCAAAGACGTGATCGGCCTGGGCGCGGGCGAGCCCGATTTCGACACGCCGGACCACATCAAGTCGGCCGCCTGGGCGGCGATCCAGACCGGCCAAACGAAGTACACCGCCGTCGACGGCATGCCCGAGCTGAAAGACGCGGTCGTGCGGAAGTTCAAGCGCGAAAACGCGCTCGACTACACGCCGGCTCAGGTGTCGGTCGGCTCGGGCGGGAAGCAGGTGATCTACAACGCGCTGGTCGCGACGCTGAACCCCGGCGACGAAGTGCTGATCCCGACGCCCTATTGGGTCAGCTACCCGGACATGGCGCTGCTGGCCGGCGGCGAACCGCGCTTTGTCGAGACCACCCTCGAGACCCGGTTCAAGCTGTCTCCCGAGGCGCTCGACGCGGCGATCACGCCCAAAACGAAGTGGGTCGTGCTGAACTCGCCGTCGAACCCGTCCGGCGCGGGCTATTCGGCGACCGAGCTGAAGGCGCTGGCCGAGGTTTTGCTGCGCCATCCGCATGTCTGGGTGATGACCGACGACATGTACGAGCACATCGCCTACGCGCCGTTCGAGTTCGCGACCCTCGCGGCGGTCGAGCCGCGGCTGTACGAGCGGACGCTCACGGTGAACGGCGTCTCGAAAGCCTACGCCATGACCGGCTGGCGGATCGGTTTCGCCGGAGGCCCCGAGACGCTGATCGCGGCGATGCGCAAGGTGCAGTCGCAGTCGACCTCGAACCCCTGCTCGATCAGCCAATGGGCGGCGTTCGAGGCGCTGAACGGTCCTAAAGAGTTCCTGAGCGACTTCGTCTCGGCTTTCGAGCGGCGCCGCGACCTGGTGGTCTCGATGCTGAACCAGGCGAGCGGGATCCAGTGCCCGACGCCCGAGGGGGCCTTTTACGTCTACCCGTCGATCGCCGGCTGCATCGGCAAGACCGCGCCGTCGGGTCGGGTGATCGACAGCGACGAGGCGTTCTGCACGGAATTGCTCGAGACCGAGGGCGTCGCCGTCGTGTTCGGCGCCGCGTTCGGCCTGTCGCCGCATTTCCGGGTGAGCTACGCGACCTCGGACGCGGTGCTGACGGACGCCTGCGAGCGGATCCAGCGCTTCGCGGCGGCGCTGCGCTAAGGGCGACCACGCGCGACGACAAGCGGGAAGACAAGACGGCCAAGGATCCGACCAAGGATCCGGCTAAAGGACCCGGCCAAAGGGGCGGGCCGAAGGAACGGGCCAAGGGGCGGATCAAGTGGCGGACCAAGGGGCGGGCCTTAAGGGGGGGAGACAGCCAAGATGAAATGGCGTGGAGCGCGGCGCAGCGCGAATGTCGAGGATCGGCGGGGTCGATCGATCGGACGGACGGCCGGCCGCGCCGGGGGCGGGCTCGGCCTGGTCGCGGCGGCGCTGCTGGTCGTCAGCCTTTTCTTCCCAGACGCGGCGCCGTTCCTGCGCCCCCTCATCGGGGCGTTGCAGGGCGGCGAGCAGACCTTGGGCGGACCGGTTTCGGTCGAGCCCGGACAACCGTCCCGGGACGACGACACCTACGGCTTCGTCGCCGCGACCCTCGGCTACACTGAGGAGGTTTGGGCCGAAATCTTCGCCGCCGGGCGCTTCGGCTCGACCACCGAATACCAGCCGCCGATCCTGGTGCTTTACGAGGGTCAAACCCCCTCGCCCTGCGGGCAAGCAACCGCCCAGGCCGGGCCTTTCTACTGCCCCGCCGACCAGAAGATCTATATCGACCCCGCCTTTTACCGGGTGATGGAGACGCAGCTGAAAGCGCCGGGAGACTTCGCCCAAGCTTATGTCATCGCCCACGAAGTCGCGCACCATGTTCAGATGCAGCTCGGCCTGCTGATGCAGGTGAACCGGCGTCGGGCGGCGCTCGACGCGGTCGAGGGCAATCGCCTGACCGTCCGGCTCGAGCTGCAGGCGGATTGCTTCTCGGGGGTCTGGGCGCGGCGCGCGGACGCCCAGCATCAAATCCTCGAACGCGGCGATCTGCAGGAGGCCCTCAACGCCGCGTATCAAGTCGGCGACGACGTGCTCATGCGCCTGTCCGGCCGGCGGGTCGACCCGTCCCAGTTCACCCATGGCAGCGCCGAGCAGCGCGCCCGTTGGTTCCGGGTCGGCTATGAGAGCGGGCAGGTCGAGCGCTGCGACACCTTCAGCCAGAACTACGACCGGCTGTAACGCCCGGCCGCTTTCCGGCCTTCCCCCGGGGGGCGATCGGGGGGCGATCGGCGGGCGATCGGAGGCGATCCGGGGGCGATCGGGGACGCGGCGCGCCGGGCCGGGCCCCGCCGACGCCTCAGCCCGCCGCCAAAAACCGGCTCGCCGCATCGCG
>CAZBIG010000241.1:0-5224 GCA_964491865.1 uncultured Neomegalonema sp.
CCGCCGCGCCCGACGCGGTCCGCGGCCGAACCACCCCTCGGCCCGCGCCGGCTCGGCGCCGACCGGACGACGGATCGGCTCGAGCGGGCCGACCCGCCAGACCGCTTGGGCCAACGCCCGCCGAGCGCGGACGCCGCCATGGGCCGCCGCGCCGCCCGCGCCCGGCGTCGACACGGACGGGTCCGCGCTCGTCCGCCGCGGCGCCCGCGCATGCGCGCCGACCAAGGGACGCGCGCCCGGGTCCTCGGGCCGCAACAGCGGCGAGGCGGTGACCGAGAAGCGCACGCGGCGCCCGCTGGCGGCCTCGGCGACGCCCGCGCGCAAGCCCGGGTCGGCCGCGTCGAGGATCCGGATCATCGACAGGGTTTGCGAGACCAAGCCGAGCCGGGCGGCCGTCGCGATCGCGCGGCTTCTCTCGACCGCGAACAGGGCGATGCTCACCGCCTGAGCCAGCGCCAGGGCCAAAAGCGCCAGGGCGATGAGCCGGCCCGCCAGGCTGCTCGGCCAGAGCCGGCGCGCGACGCCGGCGAGACCGCGCCGAAACCCCGCGCCCGGACCGGTCGGCGCGGCGTCGCGCGCCGGGCGGCTCATCGGGCGTCTCTCATGGCGCGCCGCCAGGGCGGGGCGGGGCCGGGCTGACGTCGGCGACGAAGCGATAGCCGCCGCCGCGCACCGTCTGGATCAGCGTCGGGCGCGCGGGATCCGCCTCGAGCTTGCGCCGCAGGCGGCTCACCTGGTTGTCGATGCTGCGATCGAAGGGCTTCGCCTCGCGCCCGGCGGTCAGATCGAGCAGCTGTTCGCGCGACAGCACCAAACGCGGCCGCGCGGCCAGAACGCTCAACAGGCGGAACTCGGCGGTCGACAGCGGGGTCGCCACCCCGTCCGGATCCTCGATCTCGCGCCGATCCAGATCAAGCACCCAGCGGTCGAAGCCCAGGCGGCCGGTCTCGGCCGCCGCGTCGGGCGCGGCCTCGCGCGGGCGGGTCGGCAAGGCCTGCGCCCGTCGCAGCACCGCCGTGATGCGCGCCAGCAGCTCGCGCGGATTGAACGGCTTAGGCACATAATCGTCGGCCCCGATCTCGAGGCCCACGATCCGATCCGTCTCGTCGCCGCGGGCGGTGAGCAGGATCACCGGCAGATCGGTCGTCTCGCGCAACCGGCGGCAAAGGGTGAGCCCGTCGTCGCCCGGCATCATGATGTCGAGCACGACCAGATCGATCGCCGCCGCCGCCAGAACTTCGCGCATGCGCCGGCCGTCCTCGGCCAGACTGACCCGCAGCCCGTTTTTCTCGAGAAACCGGCCGAGCGGCTCTCGGATGTCTCGGCGGTCGTCGACCACCAAAATGTGCGGCGCCCCGTCCATGGCCTCGTCCGTCTCGCGCTTGGCCGCGCCGGGCGCCGGCGGAACGACGGCGACGGCGGGGCTGACCAGGCGACCATAACCGCCCGGAGGGGGGCGCGCCGCGCGAAATTGTAACGCTCCGTCGCAAAGCGCCGCCCCCGGCGCCGACGGCGACCAAGGGATCGGCCGCGGGGGGCGCCCGTCTCGACGCGGCGGCGCCATGTGTCTCCTGCGCCGCGACGGACCCGTCCGGACCGCGGCGTAGAGCAGAAGCGACAGGCGGCGCGACGCCGTCTGAAACACAAGGAGTAGGACATGATCACTCGCAAAACCGCTTTGCGCGCCAGCGCGGCCGCGTTGGTGCTGGGCGCCGGGGTCGGCGCCGCGGCGCTGGTCGCCAACGCCCAAGCCCAAGGTCCTTACGCGCATGGTCCTCACGCGCATGGTCCTCACGCGCATGGCCACTACGCCCACGGATCGTACGGCCACGGCTATGGCCGCCATGGCGGCGGACACCGGTCGATGATGCGCGCGCGCGCGTTCCTCGAGCGCTACGACGCCGACGGCGACAAGCGGCTGACCCAAGCCGAAATCGACGACGGGCGGGCCGCGCAGGTCGCTCAGTTCGACGCCGACGGCGACGGCGCGCTGAGCTTGCAGGAATACGAGGCGCTCTGGCTCGACGCGATGCGCCGTCGGATGGTGCGCAATTTCCAGCGCCATGACGTCGACGGCGACGCGAAGGTGACCGTCGAGGAGTTCCAGGCGCGGTTCGCGGATCTCGTCATGATGCGCGACCGCAACGGCGACGGCGCGCTCAGCATCGAGGATCGCCGTCGGGACGGCCCGCGCGGCGGTGGACAGGGCGGCCGGCACGGGGGCCGTCAGGGCGCCGGCGCGGCGGCGCCGGACGCGCAAACCGCGCCGGCGGAGTAAGCCGCGCCCCGCCGCGCTGGACGTCGCGCGGCGGTCGCGCTAGCCGGGTCGACCCCAAGGCCGATGTCTGGGTCGGCCCGGTTTTCGCTCGGAGCCCGTCTCGGGGCGCGAACGGCGGATTCGCGCAGATGCAAATCGAGGCGGCTCGACTATGCTGGCCTTTATGAAAGATGGGTGGGTCAGTCGAACGCCGTCGTCGCTAGACGCCGGCGGCGACGCGGATCGATCGGCGCCGGCGGGGCGCCTGGCGGGCGGGCCGGTCCCGCTGACGACCGAGCGGTTCGGCGCGAAAGCGGCGACGCTCGACGCGTTGGCGCGCGGCGGCGCGCCCACGCCCCCGGCTTGGGCACAGTACTAAGCCAAGGCCCCGCGGATTCGCGGGCAGACGCACGAGACCGCGCGGCGCGATCCCGATTTGCGCCGCGCGCTCGGGGCGGCGGCCGAAGCGCTGGCCTCGGCGTCGGCGAAACAAGGCCGTCTCGCGCGCTACGGCGACGCGTCGACCCCGTTGATCCTGGCGGCCCGGCTCAGCCCCACCACGCCGCTGCCCGATCTCGCGCCCGCCGTGTTGGGGGCGGGCGCGTCGCCGCGCGCGCCCGCGGGGCTGCGCCGCGCGTTCTGGAGCGCGTATCCGCGCGTCGCCCTGACGCCGGCGGCCGCGGCGCGCTTCGCCGCCGACCCGGCCCAAGACGGGCCCGATGGGCGCGCCGACGCCGACGCCGATTGCGACGGGCGCTGGGCCGAGGCGTTGCGCGCGGCCGCTTTGGCGGCGGCCGAGGCCGAGGGCGACGCCGACTTCGCGAACACCCTTTCGGATCCGATCGCGCAGTTGGCCGCCGCGGCGGCCGGGCTCGCGCACGCTTGGGACGCGCCGCGCTGTCTGCGCCGGCGCCGGGCGGCTGGCCTGAACGGCGCCGCGGACGGCTGCGCGGTGCTGATCCAAGCGCTCGATCCGGCGCAGCTGTCGGGCGGCGGCTGGGCGCGCGTCGCGCTTTGGGACGAACGCACCGGGGCGGCCCGGCTGAGCGGCGCGTTCCGGCTCGGCGCTTTGGGCGGCGCGAGCGCGGCCGTCGACGAGCGCGCGCTGACCGACGCCGACCGCGACGACCCGGCGCTCGCCCCGCTGCTGGACGCGCTGGCCCGCGCGGAGGACGCCCTCGGCCCGCCGCACGCGTTCGAGGCGGCGCTGATTCCGCGCGGTCCGCTCGGGGCGGACGGGCGCCCGAGCCGGCTCGCGCCCTGGATCCTGGGCGCGCAGCCGCTCAGGCTGTCGGGCGCGGCCGCGGTCGAGGTCGCGGTGGCGCGCGCCGAAAGCGGGCGCATCCCCCCCGCCGAGGCGGTGCTGTCGGTGCCGGCGCTCGGCCTGCAGGACCTGTTGCACCCGAGCATCGCCCCCGAAGCGCGGCGAGACCCGGTCGCGCGCGGCGTCGCGGCGTCGCCGGGGGCGGCGGCGGGGCGCGTGGCGTTCAGCTCGGCCGAGGCCGAGGCGCTGGCCGCCCGGGGCGAGCCCGCGATCCTGACCGCCGACGAGACGCGGCCGGAGGACGTTCAGGGCATGCTGGCTTCGGTCGGCGTTCTGACCACGCGGGGCGGCCTGACCAGCCACGCGGCGGTGGTCGCGCGGGGTCTCGGGCGGCCCTGCGTCGCCGGCGCCGCCGAGGCGAAGATCGAGCAGGGCCCGGACGGCGGCCTGCGCCTGGCGGCGCCGGACGGCCGCCGCTTCGGTCCCGGAGCCTGGATCACCCTCGACGGCGCCGCGGGCGTGGTGCATGCGGGTCGTCTGCCCGCCGCTCAACCCGAACCGACCGGCGCGCTCGCGACCCTGATGGGTTGGGCGGACGGCTTTCGCCGGATGCGGGTGCGGGCGAACGCCGACACCCCGCAAGACGCCGAGACGGCCGTGCGCCTCGGCGTCGACGGCATCGGGCTCTGCCGGACCGAGCACATGTTTTCCGAACCGGCGCGCATCACCGAAATGCGCCGGATGATCCTGGCCGACACGGCCGAAGCGCGCCGGGCCGCGCTCGATCGGCTGCTGCCGGTGCAGCGGGCGGACTTCACCCGGCTGTTCGAGATCATGGCCGCGTCTCCCGCAGCTGCGGGCGGTCGGGCCGCGCCCGTGGTGATCCGGCTGCTCGATCCGCCGCTGCACGAATTCCTGCCCGACGGCCGCGAGGCGCTGGCCGCGTTGGCGACGGCGCTCGCCGAGCCGGCCGAGAAGGTCGCCGCCCGCGCCTCGGCGCTGCGCGAATTGAACCCGATGCTCGGCAAGCGCGGCTGCCGGGTGGGCGTCGCGTTCCCCGAAATCTACGAGACGCAAGCCCGGGCCATTTTCGAAGCCGCGTTGGCGGCCGAAGCGAACACCGGCCGGGCGGTGCGTCCGGAGATCATGATCCCTCTGGTGTCGGCGGCGCGCGAGCTCGAGATGCTGAAGGAGCGCATCGACCGGGTCGCCGCCCAGGTCGCGGTCGAGGCCGGGGCGACGCCGCGCTACTCGGTCGGCATCATGGTCGAGACGCCCCGCGCCGCGCTGCGCGCCGAACCGCTCGGGGCGCTGAGCGCCTTTTTCAGCTTCGGCACCAACGACCTGACCCAGATGACCTACGGCCTGTCGCGCGACGACGCCGGGCGGCTCATGCGCGATTATGTCGAGCGCGGCGTCTTCGAAGCCGACCCGTTCCAGAGCCTCGATCAAGAGGGGGTGGGCGAGCTGATGCGGATCGCGGTCGAGCGCGGACGCCGGGCCCGACCGGAGCTGACGATCGGCCTTTGCGGCGAACATGGCGGCGATCCGGCGACGATCGCGTTCTGCGAAGCGGCGGGCTTCGACTATGTGTCCTGTGCGCCGTTCCGGGCGCCGATCGCGCGCCTGGCGGCGGCGCAGGCCGCGATCCGCGCCGGGTGGATCCCCGCCGCGGTCGGGCCCGGCGAGCGGCCGCAGGCCCC
>CAZBIG010000242.1:0-5192 GCA_964491865.1 uncultured Neomegalonema sp.
CGGGCGGCCCAAGGGGCGCAGCGCGCGAACGCCGCAGATCGGCACCGCCGGTCAAGCTGCGCCGGGCGTCCGCGACGCTCGACGCGCGCCGGACGTCGCTTTGGGCGAACCGCACTCTTGGCCCCGGCACTTAATCCTCCGCTCCGCTGCGTCGCGACGGGCCGAACGCGCCAGGACGGCCGCTCGGCGCGAATCGCGCTCCGTCAGCGCAGCGCCGATTGCGCCCGCCGCGCAATCCCAAATCGAT
This sequence comes from uncultured Neomegalonema sp., assembly GCA_964491865.1. Taxonomy (GTDB): domain Bacteria; phylum Pseudomonadota; class Alphaproteobacteria; order Rhodobacterales; family Rhodobacteraceae; genus JBCBRF01. The sequence continues at coordinate 248 of CAZBIG010000242.1, forward strand.
CCAAATCCGCACCAATGTGACGAAACAGCGTCAGCTCAGGACAGAGATGCGGCGCTCAACAGGTTTGCGCCGCGCGCGTCACCAGAACTTCGGCGCCTCAGCGAAGGCGCGCCATCGCTTTTGCGCTTGCCCCCAGGCCGTCTCGGCGGCGCGGGCGTGATAAGCGAGGATGCGTTCCGCCGCGTCGCGAAACGCGGCGCGGTTGGTCATGCGCGCCGTCTCGGTCATCGCGATCGATTGCTCGCCGCCGGCGACGTCGTTCAAATAGCCGAACAGGTTCTGCAACGCCCGGAGCTGCTTTAAGAACGGCTCGGTCGCCTTCTTCGCGTACAGCCCTTCGAAAAAAGCCGCCGTGTAGCGCAGGCGCTTCAAGTCTTTACGCAGCTCGTGCCGCTCTTCGATGGTCAGGGTCGCGATCGCGTCGCCGCGCTGGCGCGCCGCTTTATAAGCTTTCTTGAGGCTCTTATGCGCCACGTCTTTCGCGGGTCCATCCAGAACCAGGCGCGCGCGCTTGCCCTCGGGGCCGCAAGACTTCTCGGGCCGCCACAGCTTACGGGCGTGAAACTGATGCAGGGCGATCGCCAAAATCGCGCCCTCGGCGGCCGCGCCGTTCGCCAGGAAGCGTCGCCGCGCCGCGTCCCGCTCGGCTTCCAGACGGTTGAGCACCAGGGCGAGGGCGTCGGGCGGCGTCGCGACCGCCGCGGCCGGCGCGATCTCCAACGCCAGCACATCGACGTCGCGCACGCGCCCCACTTCCTGAAAGACGCGCTTCGCCGCAAGTTTCAGCTCCCCGGCGCGCTCGCCCCGAACGCCGTCCTTGAACGCCCAAAGCGCCGTGCGAACCCGCCGCAGCGCGACCCGGGCCTGGTGCGGGCCTTCGGGATCTTTGCTTCTCAGCATTTGCTCAAGCCGCTGGGCGAAAGCGGTCGCCTGGCGACCGACGACAGCGTCGAGCACCTGCTCAGCGCGCGCTCCGCGGCGCGGCGCCGGCGGCTCGGAAAGGACCGGCAGGGTCAGCGAATCGGATCTCATATGACACTTTTATGAAAGTCCGCCCAATTGTCAATTTGCCGCCCGGCGCGCGGCGTGCGAGGCGCGCGCTCGGGCTGAGCGCCGGCGCCGTTCTCCGCTCGCCGAACAGGTTGTCGCGCCATCCGCAGGACCGCTCCGGCGTCGCGGCTCACCCGCGATCCAGCGCCCCGCTCACCTTTCGACAAATCTCAGATACATCCATATCTTTCCAGATGAAATCGTCGGCCCCTGCGTTCAGGCAGGCGGCGATCAAATTCGGGTTGTCCGCCACGCCCGTCACGACCCAGACTTTCGGGGCGAAACCGAACCGCCGGCGAAACTCGATGACTGTCGAGACGCCCGCGAATTTCCACGCGACCCCAAATAGATCGGTCATTTCAAGATCGATCAGCGCCACCGCCGCCGGCGAGGCCGCAAAGCCGCTCAAAAATTCGCTCGAGGTGTTGTAAATATTTAAATTGAGATTGAATTTTTTTCCGGCCGCCTCGAACAGATACCCGTAATCGCTGTCGTCATCGACCAACGACACCCGACGCATTTTTGACGCCAAGCGAACTTCGTCCGAATAATCGGGAGACGCAAATTGGTCATGATCAAGGAGCGCCATTGAATTCGCGGCGCTTGTTCGCCGCATCGGCTTGCCGGCGTGCAACATTGGCGGACTCGTAGGACCCAGTCTTGCCGCCGAAGACGCATGACTCCTTGTGGAAGGCCGACTCAGTCCCATCAACGCCTCGCATCTCGCCGCTCCTCCAACCACGGCCTAGAAGGGGCGCAGTGCCGCGTCAAGCCTGACCGGCGCCGCCCCCAAAACCCCTTAAAGAGTGCTGCCCGAGGCGATCGCAGAGCGCGCGCAAGCGCGGCTTTGTGAAGGATTCGTCGCCCTGTCTCCGCCGGTTGGTCATCCAGAGGCCCCCGCGCGCACGCGCAAAAAGCCGCGCGCCGCCGCGCCGCGCGCCCCGGCCGCGGCCCGGCGCGCCTTTTCCGTTTCCAGCTCTCCGACAGCGTGGCACAGCAGAGCGAGGCAGTCAGGCTGGGAGAGCGCTCATGCGTCGGAATCGCAACGTCAAAATCGTCGCCACCCTAGGACCAGCGTCGTCGACGCCCGAGCAGATCCGGCGGTTGTGGGAGGCCGGCGTCGACGTCTTCCGCCTGAACATGAGCCATGGCGGCCACGAGGATCATCAGGCGCGGCACGCGGCGATCCGGCAAGTCGAGGGCGAAATCGGCCGACCGATCGCGATTCTGGCCGACCTTCAGGGGCCGAAGCTCCGCGTGGGCGTGTTCGCCGACGGTCAAAAACCTGAATTGTCCCCCGGCGCGCCCTTCCGCTTGGACCTCGATCCGACCCCGGGCGACGCGACGCGCGTTCATCTTCCGCACCCGGAGATCCTGAAAGCCGCCTATGAAGGCGCGACGCTTCTGGTGAACGACGGGAAGATCCGCCTGCGGGTCGTGCGCGTCGCCGACCAGCATCTCGACACCGAGGTGGTCGTCGGCGGTCCGATCTCGGAACGCAAGGGCGTGAACGTCCCGGATCTCGACCTGCCGCTCGCCGCGCTGTCCGACAAGGACAAGCGCGATCTCGAATTCGCCTGCGAGCTCGGGGTCGAATGGGTCGCCCTGTCTTTCGTTCAGCGCCCCGAAGACGTGACCGAGGCGCGCGACCTGATCAAAGGGCGCGCCAAGACGATGGTCAAAGTCGAAAAGCCGAATTGCGTCACCCGGATCGACAGCATCCTCGACGTGACCGACAGCATCATGGTCGCCAGGGGGGATCTCGGGGTCGAACTCCCCCTCTCGGACATCCCGCCGATCCAGAAACGTCTGATCTCGTTGGCGCGCGACCGCGGCAAGCCCGTGGTGGTGGCGACGCAGATGCTCGAGAGCATGATCGAAAACCCGATCCCGACCCGGGCCGAGGTGAGCGACGTCGCGAACGCCATTCACGAAGGGGCCGACGCGGTCATGCTGTCGGCCGAATCAGCGGTCGGGGCCTATGGGCCGGAAGCGGTGGCGATGATGGACCGCATCGCGCAGACCATGGAGAAAGACGCCGATTATCGCGCCGCGATCGTCGACACGCGGACCGACGCCGGCGGCACCTCGGCCGACGCGATCACCGCGGCGGCGCGCCAGGTGGCCGACACGCTGGGCGTCAAGGCGGTCTGCTGCCTGACCCATTCGGGCACGACGGCGCTGCGCATGGCGCGCGAGCGTCCGCTGGCGCCGATCATGGTGCTGACCCCGATCGAGAAGACGGCGCGGCAAATGGCCTTGCTCTGGGGCGCGCACACGGTCGTCACGCACGACATCCAGACGTTCCGCCAGGCGGTGATCGAGGTCGTTCGGCAGAGCCAGGAGAACGGGTTCGCGACGCAGGGCGATCATCTGGTCATCACGGCCGGGGTGCCCTTCAACGTGTCAGGCACCACCATCATCCTGCGCATTGTCGAAGTGGGCGAGCAGTTGGAGCTCGTCAGCGACGCCGCCGGCTGACGCGCGGCCCGACTTCGCCGCGGCGCCGAAAGCGCCGCCCCCCCCAGGCCGCCCAGGCCGCCCAGGCCGCCAGCGGCGTGGGCGATTTTCGGGCGTTTTGCGATAGGGGCCGGCCGCCCGGTCAGATCGCTTTCTTCTCGGCCGCGCGCAGACGGTCTCGCACCAGCTTGAACAGCGGCAGCAGCAGCAAGATGATGCCGATCACCGTGATCGGGCCCGCGATCGGCCGGGTGAAGAAGATGCTCCAGTCGCCGTCCGACAGCAGCAGCGACTGGCGCAGCGTCGGCTCGGCGATCGGCCCGAGAACGATCGCCAGCACCGCCGGCGCGACCGGATAGTCGAGGATCCGAAGGAAGTAAAACCCAAGGCCGAACCACAGCATCAGCCAAACGTCGAACATGTTCTGGTAAGCGGCATAGGTTCCGACCACCGACAACACAAAGATCAACGGGGCCAGGATCGTGAACGGCATCCGCAGCATCCACAGGAACACCGGGATGAACGCCAGGTTCACCAGCACGGCGATCACGTTCGACACGTAAAACGAGCCGATGAGCGGCCACACGAAATCCGGCTGGTTCGCGAACAACAACGGGCCGGGCTGCAGGCCCCAGATCACCATGCCGGCCAGCAGCACCGCCGTGGTGGGCGAGCCCGGGATCCCCAGGGTCATCATCGGCAACATGGCTCCGGTCGAGGCGGCGTTGTTGGCCGCTTCCGGCGCCGCGACCCCATCGACCGCGCCTTTGCCGAACTGCTTGGGATCCTTTGAGGCCATCTTCGTGACCCCGTAGGCCATGAGCGAGCCCGGCGTCGCGCCGGCGGCCGGCAGGATCCCGACGAAAAAGCCGAGGAACGAGCCGATCGCCGTGCCCTTCCAAGCGTCTTTGAACTCCCGGATCGCCGTCATGACCCGCCCGGTGGTGATCTTCGCGTCGGTCACCGTGGTTTGATAGCGCGACGAGTTGATCGTCCAGATCATCTCGCCGATCCCATAGACGCCGATCGCCAGCACCAAAAAGCGAATGCCGTGCTGGAACTCGACGATGTCGAAGAACACCAGCCGCGGCGCGCCGGTGATCTCGTCGAACCCGACCGCCGCCAGCACCAGTCCGAAGCAGATCGAGAAGATCGTCTTGGGGATGTCGTCGCCGCCGAGCCCCACGAAGGTCGCGAAAGCCAAGAGCATGAGGGCGAACACTTCGGGGCTGCCGAATTTTAGGGCGACCGAGGCGAGCGGCGGGGCGAACGCCGTGAACAAGATGTTGGCGACCGTGCCGCCGACGAACGAGGCGAGCGCGGCCGTGACGAGCGCGCGATCCGCGTTGCCGGACAACGCCATCGGCCGCCCGTCAAAGGTCGTGGCGACCGCGGTCGACGCGCCGGGTATGCCGAGCGTGATCGAACTGATCGC
>CAZBIG010000243.1:0-1086 GCA_964491865.1 uncultured Neomegalonema sp.
CTCGCTGTAGGAGGGATCATCGGCGGCAACGCCTACGACGTGCTGTTCCTGTCGCTGGCGGACGCCGCCTACCGGGGCGGCTCGCTCTACCACGCGGTCGCCGCCGGCGATCTCTTCTGGCTGGCGACCGGTCTCCTGATGGCGTCGGTGATGCTGACCGGTCTCCTCGTGCGCCAGGAGCGCGGCCCGGCCGGGATCGGTTTCGAGAGCGCGACCGTCCTCGCGATCTACGCGCTGGCCGTCGCGGTCGAGCTCGGCGCCGGCTGACCGGCCGTGCGCCACGACCGCCGTGGCCGGTGCCCGGGACGCTGGCGACCAGCACCACGCCCTGAGCCGGGCGACCGTCGAGATCCCCCGCACGGCGTCCGGCATCACCGCGATGATGTCGCCCCGACCCCGCGCTCGGGGTCCGCCATCCGACGCCTTGCCCGCGGTGAACGGATCCCCCCAGTCGGCGCCGCCGACACCAGAGTTTCATCCGGTCGACTGGGGCTGACGGGTGGCGGAAGGAGCGGGATTCGAACCCGCGATACGGTTGCCCGTATACACGCTTTCCAGGCGTGCGCCTTCGACCACTCGGCCACCCCTCCGGCGCGGGCGGACGCTAGCCTGCGCGGCTTTGGGGCGCAAGCGCGCGGCCCTCGCCGCGGGGACGGTCGTCCGGGCGCGGAGCGTCGGGCTTTTCGAACGGGTCCGAGCCGCTTACCTGACGCTCAGTTTCACAGGGAGGACGCAGGATGCGCGTGGCGGGGATCTTGTTTCTGTTGGCGGCGGCGGCCGCGCTGATCGGCGACTGGCGGCTGTCGAGCCTGTCGGGCGAGGCTTTCCGCCTGCATCCGCTCGGCGAGGTCTGGTTCCGCATCGACCGCGACAGCTACGTGCTGTTGCAGCCGGCGGTCGAGCGCCACGTCCATCCCGACCTGTGGTTCGCGCTCATCGAGCCGCTGACGCTGACCTCCGGCGCCCTGTTGTTCGGCGCGATCGGCGGCGGGCTGCTCGGGCTCTGGGCGCTCGCGCGTCGACTACGCGGCCCCGGCGCCCCCCCCCGCAGCCCCCCCCCCCCCCCCCCACCCCAAAAACCCCCCC
>CAZBIG010000243.1:1096-5190 GCA_964491865.1 uncultured Neomegalonema sp.
GGCCTGAGGCCGCCGCGCCGTCGCGAAACCGAAAACCGGTCCCATAGACGATCAGTTCCGCCCCGCCCATCACGACGCTCGGATGCGAGAAGCGCACGCCGAGCGCGCCGTCATAGCCCTGCGCCGCGAGCTCGGCGCGGAACTTCGCCAGCCCGGCCCCGAGCGCCCGGTCCAACAACAGCTCGTAGCGGCGCATCCGGCCGCCGAACAGGTTGGTGATCATCTCGCGCACGTCGCGCACGATGTTCGACGCCTCGACCACCGACACGCTGACCAGCGCGCCGATCTCGACCGCGCGCCCCTCGGGCGGACGCTCGAGGCTGATGAGCAGGGGCGCGACGGCCGCCGGCGTCGCGGTCCCGGCGCTCGGAACGTCGGAGAGGTCGACGGGCATGGCGAGCGGCCTCCTAACCGCGGGGCGCGCGGCGCCGGAACAGGGGTCGCAACATCCAGGCGAGCCCCCCGAACAGGGCGCGCGCGAGCCCGAACAAAATGAGCGCCGGAACCAGCAGGACGAGCAGGCTCCACCCGTAACGCTCAAGCACGGCGCGCGGGCCGACGGCGCCCGACAGCAGCGCCGAGCCGTGGTCATAGACCGCGAACGGGTTCCACAGCGGCGACGGATCCAGCAGCAACTCAAGCGCCGCCCCGGGGTCTCGGCTGGCGCGCACCGCCGCGGCGGACGCGCCGCGGGCCAGCACCGCCGCGCTGCGCGGATCCCCGGCGGCGCGGGTCAAATAGCCCCGCCGTCGCGCTGGATCGTCGAGCGGCCGGACCGTCTGGAACACCGCGGCGAGCTCGGGCGCGGTCAGCGTTCGGGCCAGGGCGCTCAGATCCGCCGCGGGCAGCGCCAGCGCTTCGGCTCTTGCGTCCGGCGGCAGATCGGCTGCTTTCCGCGTCGCGGACCGGTCGCCGAGGGAGAGGAGCGCCGCCAATTCGTCGGCGTCGGTGTCCTGGGGCGCGAGCGCCCCGGGCAGCCCGGCGTCGAGCGCGGCGTCGAAGCGCCCGCCCGCCAGGCGCGACCACGCCAGGAGATTTGAAACGCTCTGGCCCTTGGGCCGCCAGAGCTCGAGCTGCCGGCCGAAACTGGGGATCGCCGCCGCCTCGGCCAGGGATCCGTCCTCGAGCGCGGCGCGCACCCGCTCGGGCCCGCCCTCGACCCGGAGCGCGGCGACGATGGTCGAGACCGCGTCGAACCGCTCGGGCGGCTGGGCGTCGAGGTACCGTTTGAGGTCGGGCTCGGCCTCGGCGAGGCCGAGCAGCGCGTCGTGATTGTCCTGAAACGCGCGCCAACGGCCGAGCATCTCGCGCGCGACGGCGGGGGCCCGCTCTCGCAGCCGGGCCGGCGCCTCGGTCTCGAGCTCGGAGACCAAGGCCGCGCGCATCTGATCCCGGGTGGCCGCGCTGGTCAGCTCGGCGCGGATGATCGGGAACACGCCCTCGGCCCCCGCCACCAGCTCGTAGGCCAGCAGCGCCGCGCCCGCCAGCACCGACGCCCAGGCCGCCAAGCGCGCCGCGATGGCCCCGGCCAGGCGCTGCACCGCCGCGCGCACGATGCGACGCACCATGCGGCGGAACACGACCGTCAGGATGGCGGCCACCACGCCGGCCAGGCTGAGCGCGACGCCCGTGGTCACGCCGTCGAGGCTGACCGCCGTGTCGACGGCCCGGTCCGCGGCTTCCGCGGCGAACGCGGCTTGCACGCTGTCGGCGAAACGGCGGCCGAGATAAGTGCGCACGCAGGCCGCCGCCACCCCGCGACTGTCGGCCTCGACCTCGGCCAATCGCGGCGCGAGACGGCGTCCGACTTCGGCTTGCAGATCGCCTTGCAGCGCGGCGAATTCGGGCGAGCCGAACACCAGCTCGGCGGTGCGCTCGGCCATCTCCTGCGCCCGAGACGGGATGTTGCCGTCGAGCAGACGCTCGAGATAGGCGCGGTCCGCGCGCAACAGGGCGATCTTCTCGTCCACGATGTCGGCGAAACGCGAGTCGAAACGGACCGCCAGCCAGCTCGCGGTGACCACGCGCTCATAATCCACCTCCGCCGCCGATTTGGCCAGCGCCGCCTCGGCCGCCTGGGTGAGCAGGGCCTCGAGCGCGGTCTCGTCCACCGCCTCGGCGCAACCCGCGACGGTCGGCGCGTTCTGCGCGCTCTCCTGCGCGCTCTCCTGGACGCTCTCCTGGGCGCTCTCCTGCGCGGCCGCCGGCGGGCCGCTGACCGTCGCGACGCCGAGCGCCGCGATCAGCGCGGCGGCGGCGATCGGCCTGCGCCAAAACGGGCGCGCGGCGGGTCGAGACCGCTGGCGCTCCGCCCGAGGGGCCGCCGTTTGCTTGCGCGCCATGCTCCCGCCTTCCCGCGCCGTCTGCGCCCGCGGAGCGCGCGCGCAGATCGGCCCTTAGCACGTCGCGGGCTCGGCCGGAACCGGGGCGGGGCGGGGCTTGGCGGAGCTTGGCGGGGCTTGGCGGGGCTTGGCGGGCGCCTTACGCGGCGGGGCTCGCCCACGGCGCCGCGCCCTCGGCCGCGCTGCGCAACAGCTCGACGATCTCGCCGGTCGGGACAGGCTTAGACCAAAAGAACCCCTGGCCGACGTCGCAGCCGAGCGCCGCGAGCGCCGCCGCCTGGTCCGGGGTCTCGATGCCTTCGGCCACGACCTTAAGCCGCAACGCCCGGCCCATCTCGAGCATCGCGCGCAACAGCGCCCGCGCCTGTCCGTCGCCGTCGGCTTCGCGGGGCGCGCGTTCGGCGTCGAGATCGGCGACGAACGCCCGGTCGATCTTCAGCGTGTCCAGGCCCATCGCGCGCAACAGCCCGAGGTTCGAATAACCGGACCCGAAATCGTCGAGCGCGATGCGCACGCCGAGCGCCGTCAGGGCGCGCAGCCGCGCCTGAGCGACGGCCATATCCGCGATCAGCACGTTCTCGGTGATCTCGAGTTCAAGGCGCGCGGGGTCGAGATCGGCCGCGGCCAGCGCGTTGCGCACGATCGGAAACAGCTCGTCCGACCTCAGCTTACGCGGCGAGACGTTCACCGCGACGGTGTCGATCCAACCGCGCTTGATCCACGGCGCCGCCAGGCGCGTCGCCTCTCGGATCACCTCGCCGCCCAGCTCGCCGATCAGCCCGCTGCTCTCGGCGAGTTCGATGAAGGCGCCGGGCTCGAGCCGTCCGTGACGGGGATGTCGCCAGCGGCACAGCGCCTCGACCGACTCGATCCGCCCCGCCTGCAGATCGATCTTGGGTTGCCAATACAGCTCGAGCCGGCCGGCCGCGCCGCCGGGCTGACGCAACGCGCATTGCAGATCGTCGCGCATCGTTCGGCGCCGTTCCGCCGCCTTGCCCATCTCGGCCCCGAACAGGCTCCACCCGTCGCGGCCGCGATCCTTGGTGGCGTAAAGAGCGATGTCGGCGAAGCGGTGCAGGTCGGAACGGCTGGCGGCGTGGTCCGGATAAACCGCGGCGCCGACCGAGCAGGAGAGGCTCAGAGAGCGCCCGTCGATGTCGACGCGCGTGCGCGCCGCCGTCACCACGCGCTCGGCGATTTGAGCGACGGTCTCCCGCGGATCCCGGGCGCCGATGCGCGCCACCAGGGCGAACTCGTCGCCGCCGAGCCGCGCCAGATGGTCCTCCGAACGCATCACGCGCAACAAACGGCTGGCGAAGGCGACGAGCACCGTATCGCCCGCGCCATGGCCCAAGGTGTCGTTGATCTCCTTGAAGCGGTCGAGGTCGATCAGCAGCACCGCGACGCGGCCGTTAACGAAGGCGGCGTCGGCCAGCTCTTCGTCCAGCGTCGAGATATGGGCGGCGCGGTTGGGCAGACCGGTCAATTGATCTTTCGTGGCGAGCGACAAGGCGTGGCGGCGCGCGGACTCGAGTTCTCGCACCCGGCTTTCGAGCGTGGCGTTCAAATCGAAGATCTCGCGCGCTTTGGTCTCGAGGATCTGCTCGGCTTGTTTGCGCGCGCCGCGCTCGCGCGCGCAGCGCCGCTCGAGCCGGCGAATGCGCGCGTCGGGGTCGTCGGCCCGTCCGGCGCGCCCGAGCGCGCCGCCCCCCTCGCCGCCCCCCTCGCCGCCCCCCTCGCCGCCGCCCCCGC
>CAZBIG010000244.1:0-5179 GCA_964491865.1 uncultured Neomegalonema sp.
GGTGGGCGGTGACGGGTTCGAACCGCCGACCTACTGGGTGTAAACCAGCCGCTCTGCCAGCTGAGCTAACCGCCCGGCGCGCGGCGCGGGGGCCGCAGACGAGACGCGCGAGAACTCGTCTAGGACGGCTTATGGCCGGCGACAAGCGGCGCGTCGGCGCTCGAGCGGGGGGGCGGCGCGCCGCGCGGAGCCGACGGGCCGCGGGCGGACCAAGCTTAGGGCTCGAAATCTTCGACCACGCGGCCGTCCACCAGACGGATCCGGCGGCTCATCCGCGCCGCCATGTCGAGATCATGCGTGACCGCCACCACGGTGCGCCCCTGCTCGACCGCGAGACGGCGCAAGATCTGGAACACCTGCTCGGAGGCTTTGCTGTCGAGCGATCCCGTCGGCTCGTCGGCCAGGATCAAAGGCGGATCGTTCGCCAAGGCCCGGGCCACGGCGACGCGCTGGCGCTGCCCGCCCGACAGCTGCTCGGGCCGCTTGTCGACATGATCGATCAGACCCAGCGCGCCGAGAACGTTTTCGGCGCGGGCGCGGATCCGGTCTCGGGACAGCCGTCCGAGGCGGCGCATCGGGATCTCGACATTGTCTCGCGCCGAGAACTCGGGCAGCAAAAAGTGGAACTGGAACACGAAGCCGATGCTCGCGAGCCGCAGGCGCGCGCGCGCGTCGTCGTCGAGCGCGCCGGTCGGACGGCCGAGCAGCGACACCGTTCCCGCGGTCGGCCGGTCGAGCAGCCCGAGCAGGTAGAGAAGCGAGGATTTGCCCGAGCCCGAGGGGCCGGTGATCGCGGCGAGCTCGCCGGGTCCGATTTTCAGATCGACGTCCGCCGCCAACACCACCGGGTTCGGGCCCGGCAGCACTCGGCCAAGGCCGCGCGCCTCGATCACGGGCGGGCCGAGCCGGTCTTCGTCGTAGCTTTGGCTGGCGGTCGGCATGGGCGGGCGTCGGCGGTTAAAGACAAGAGGGGCGCGCGGGCGGCCTCAGCTCGCGCCGCGGATGATCTCGACGGGGTCGAGACGCGCGGCGCGGCGGGCCGGCAGATAGCCGGCGACGCCGGCGGCCCCCAGCGCGCACAGCGTCGCGATCGCATAGTGCAGCGGATCCGCCTCGACCGGCAGACGGGTGGTTTCCGAGGAGCCGGGCAGGTTGAACGTCACCGCGCCGAGCGCCCGGGTCAGCGCGTAGCCGACGCCCCAGCCGACCACCGATCCGGCCGCGCCCATGAACAATCCTTCGGCCAAGAAGATCCGGCGAATGTCGCGCGCGGTGAAGCCGAGCGATTTCATGATGGCGATGTCGCGCGACTTTTCATGGGTGATGATCGACACGACGTTGAAGACGCCGAACCCGGCGACGATCAGGATCGCGCCCACCACCGTGTACATTATCACATTGCGAACCGTGAAATTCTCGAGGATGGCCGCGTTGGCCTCCTGCCACGAGACCGCTTGATAGCCGAGCATTTCTTCGGCGCGGGCGGCCACCGCGCGGGCGGCGTGCGGGTCGGACAGTTTGAGCCGGATCTCGTTGACCGCGTTCGGCCGGTCGGCGAGCGCCTGGGCGCTTTTCAGCAGGATGTAAGCGCGGCTTTCGTCGGTCGCGACGACGCCGGTGCGGAACAGCGCCACGATCTTGAAGCCGCGCGACCGCCCGTCGCCCGAGACCAGCCGCACGGTGTCGCCGAACTCGGCCCCGAGCTTCTGCGCGAGGCCGACGCCCATGGCGACGCCGAAACTCTGCGCGCGAAGCTCGCGCAGCGAGCCCGCCACCATATCCCCCTCGACCGTCGAGACGCGGATTTCGCGTTCGGGCTCGACGCCGATCAGCGACACCCCGGCCTCGGCCCCGCCGAAGCGCGCGACCCCCGACAGCGTGAGGCTGGCCGAGAGCGCCCCGGGCGCCCAGGCGCGCAGGCTGGCGCGGGCGGCGGTCGGGTTCAACACGCCGCGGAGGTCGGATTTGGGGCGCAACCCGGAATACTGCGCCAGGTCGAAGGCGGTGTCGGCGGGCTGCGGCGGGGCGGCGCGCTGAGCGTCCGAGATGCGCACATGGGGCATGGCGTCGATCAAGGTGCGCACGAATTCGTTTTGGCTGCCGACCATCAAGGCCGACATGGCGACCGCGAAGCCGACGCCGAGCGCGACCCCGACGATCGAGACCAGGGTCTGACGTCCGCGGCCCCGGATGTGGCCCGCGGCGATCTCGAACAGCAGCCTCATTGCGGCGCCCTTTGGTCGGGCGCGCGCCGATCGGCCGGAAAGGCGGTCGGGGCGCCCGCGGCGGGCTCGACCCGCGGGGGCGGCGGGGCGCGCCTGGCGATGCGCACCCGCGCGCCGTCCTCGATCGGCCCGATCAGCGGCGAAACCAGCAGCGCGCCCGGGGCGGGCCCCGCCAGAAGCTGGACGCGCTCGGCGCTGACCAGGCCCAGGGTCACCGGCGCGCGCCGCGCCCGGCCGTTCTCGACGACGAACACCGCCCCGTCGCGCACGGCCGCGGCGGGGGCGAGGACCGCGCCGTCGATCCGACGCGCGATCACGTTCACTTCGACGCTCATGCCGACGTACAGCGGCGTCTCGTCGGGCAGCGCCAGATAAACCCGATAGGTCTTCAGGACCGGATCGCCTTTGGGCGTAATGCGCGCGACTTCGGCTTCCAGGCCGCCGCCCGGGAAGGCGTCGGCCTTCACCAGCGCGCGCTGACCGATCGCGACCCGGGGCACGTCCTCTTCGTTGACGTCCGCGACGATCCGGCGCGGCCGCGGTCGGCCGACCCAGGCGAGGGGCTGCGAGGGTTCGGCGACTTCGCCGATTTCGCCGTCGAGCCGCAGCACCTCGCCCGCGATCGGCGCGGTCACGACGTAATCGTCCAACCGGCGCAATTGCGCGGCGAGCGCGGCTTCGGCTTCGGTGAGCGCCGCGAACGCCTCGTCGAACGCGCTTTGGCTGCCGACCCGACGTTCGAGCAACCGTTCGGCGCGCGCCAACTGCTTTTCGGCGAGCGCGCGCCGAGCGGCGTATTCGGCCAGCCGCGCGCGGGCCTCGGCGTCGTCGAGACGAAAGAGCAGGGCGCCTTTGTCGACCGTCTGCCCCTCGCATCGGCAGGTCTCGACGATGCGGGCGCGCAGCAAGGGGGCGACGGCGGACCAGACTTCGGGCTCGACGACCCCGGTGGCGTAAACGATCTCGGCGGCCGAGCCGCGCGTCACCGGCGCGACGGCGACCGGCGTCGGCCGCCCGGCGACGAGCAAGGCGCCCCCCAACGCGGCGAGCGCGCCGAGCGCCCACCACCGCCACGCGACCGCCAGGGACCAGATGCGCGCCATTCTCGTTCCGCCGTCCGAAACCTCTCCGCTCACCTGTTCACGGGACGGCTCGGGCGTCTCCGTCGCCATCGGCCGCAAGGGCGGCGCGGTCAGTCGCCGTGGATCGCGAAGGCTTCGAGTTCGGCGGCGACCGGCGCGATGGCGCGGAATTGTTCGCGAACGCCCGCGTCGGTCAGCGACCGCGACACGGCCAGCAGCGTGTTCGGGGCGTGCTCGTCGCAGAGATCGGCCATGAAGCGCATCTCCTCTTCGGCGGCCGGGCGGGCGGCCTCGAGATCGGGCGCGCCCCAGGCCTCGACGAAATGCCGCGCGAGCGCCTCGACGGCGCCGGCGCGCTCGGCCTCGGCGGCCTCGGCGACGGCGACGAAGGTGGCGCGCCCGAACGTCTCTAGCCCGAGCCAGCCGTTGGCGAAGGCCTGGCGCCGCTTGCCGACCAAGTCGCTCTCGCGCCAATTCGAGAAGGCGAAGGCGCCGGACACGGCCCATTCGTCGGTCGCGGCGGCGTGCTCGAACACGTTCAGATCGCTCTCGTCAAAGCGGATGGTGCGGGCGAGCTTCATCGGGCCTCTCCTGTCGGCGCGCCGCTCGGGCCGGGCGCGGGGTCGATCGGCGCGGCGGGCGGCCAGGAACGCGGCGCGGCGAGCGCCCCGGACAGCGACAGCGCCTCGGTCCCCTCGGCGTCGCGCAGCAGCATGGCCCCGTCTTCGTCGAGGCCGAGAAACGCGCCGCGCCGAAGCCGGCCTTGATGACTGAGCGTCACGGGCTCTCCCAGCCGCTCGGCCCGGATCCGCCAAGCGTCGTGCACCGGGCGGAACCCGTCGTCGAGCAACCTGTTGGTCCAGACCAAAAGATGGCGCGACCAGCTTTCGAGCAGGCGCGTGCGGCTGAGCTCGGCGCAGCCCTCGTCGCGCAGGCTGGTGACGTCCGGGCGGCGGCCGGGTTCGCAGCCATGGACCTGATCGAGGCTGTCGATCTGCAGGGTGACGGCGACGACCAGCCAGTCGGGCTCGGCCTTGGCGTCGTCGGTCGCCGCGGCCAGGCGCAGCGCGCCGGCGTCGGCGCCGTTCACCCGCACCCGGTCCGGCCACACCCAGGTGACGGCGACCTCGGGCGGCGCGAGCGCGCCGAGCGCGTCGCCGAGCCCGACCGCGGCCGCGTAGAAGATCGGCAGCGCTTGGCGCAGCGGCGTCTCGGGCGCGAACACGATCGCCGCGTCGAGCCGGTCTTCGCGGTCGGCCCAAAACAGCGTTCCGGCGTCGACGCCCGACGCGGCCGCGGCGATCGCTTTGGTCATCGGATCGACCGCCGCGTCGACCCGGACCCCGGTGAGCAGCGGGGGCAGGGCCGGGGCCTCGCCCGGCCGCGGCGGCGCGGGGTCGAAGGCCACGCTCATGCGAGCCCCTCGGCGATCAGGCGCCGGGCGATCTCGCGAAAGCGCAGCGCCTGAGGGCTGTCGGGCTTGGCGGCGACGATCGGCGCGCCGCCGTCGCCCGACAGCCGGACGTCGATATCGAGCGGGATCTCGCCGAGGAACGGCGCGCCGATCCGCTCGGCTTCGGCGCGGGCCCCGCCATGGCCGAAGATCTGGGTCTTGTGACCGCAGTTCGGGCAGCAGAAGGTGGACATGTTCTCGATCATGCCGAGCACCGGCGTGCCGGTCTTTTGGAACATGTCGAGCGCTTTTTTCGCGTCGAGCAGCGCCACGTCCTGCGGGGTCGACACCACGATGGCGCCGGTGACCTCGGCTTTTTGACTGAGGGTCAGTTGGACGTCGCCGGTGCCGGGCGGCAGGTCGACCAGCAGCGCGTCGAGCCGTCCCCATTGCACCTGGCGGAGCATTTGCTGAAGCGC
>CAZBIG010000245.1:0-5155 GCA_964491865.1 uncultured Neomegalonema sp.
CCTCGTGGGGGGCCGTGACGACGCGCGCGGCGGCGGGCGCCCGCCTGAGCGCGTCGAGCTGGGGCGGCGGGCCGGCCATCGGCCGCCCCGATCAGGCCGAGCGCGCCGCGGCGCGCGGGCCGCAGAGCGCCAGGGCGGCGGCGACGATCCCGTCGCGGCTGGGCAAGGTGGCGGCGTAGGCGGGCCCGGTGGCGATGAAGCTGTCCTCGGCGGTCAGGCGCGCGACCCGCCGCCCGCCGCGCTCGGCGAACAGGGTCGCGAGCGCTTCGCTCTGCGAGCCGGTCCGCCGGCATTCGTCGACGATCAGCACCGCGCCGCACGGGGCGGTCGCCGCCAGCAGCGCCTCCTCGGGCAGAGGCGCCAGCCAGCGCAGGTCCACGACCCGCGCGTCGAGACCATGCTCGGCCCGCAGCCGCGCCTGCGCTTGGCGCGCAAGATAATAGCCGTTGGCGTAGCTTACGATCGCCAAGTCGGTCCCGTCGCCCGCCACGCCAACCGCGCCCAGACGGATCTCGTCCGAGCCGGGGGCGGGGTACAGGCCCGCCCAGCCGCCGTCGCCCGGCGCGGCGAAGTCGCGCGTCGCATAGAGCGCGATCGGCTCGAGAAAGACGACGACCCGCTGCTCCTCGCGGGCCAAGCGCGCGCATTCGCGCAGCATCAGCGCGGCGTCGGGCCCGTTCGAGGGACAGGCGATCACGATCCCCGGCACGTCTCGCAGCACCGCGATCGAATTGTCGTTGTGAAAATGTCCGCCGAAGCCGCGCTGGTAGCCGAGGCCGGCGATCCGAACGACCATCGGGTTCGCGAACTGCCCGTTCGAGAAAAACGGCAGGGTCGCCGCTTCGCCGCGGATCTGATCTTCGGCGTTGTGCAGATAGGCCAGAAACTGAATCTCCGGGATCGGCAGAAAGCCGTTCTGCGACAGCCCGAGCGCCAGGCCCAGGATCGACTGTTCGTCGAGCAGCGTGTCGACGACGCGATGGGCGCCGAAGCGCGTCTGCAGCTTCTGGGTCACGCCATAGACGCCGCCTTTGCGCCCGATATCCTCGCCCGCCAGCACGATCTCGGGATGGGTCAGCATCAGATCGGTCAGCGCCGCGTTGATCTGTTTGGCCATGGGCTGCGGCTCGGCGAGCGCGCGTTGGTCCGCCGGGCCGAAGACCTCGGCGCGGCGGGCCGGGGCCGGCCCGTTCGACGCCGAGACCGGTCGCGCGGGCGGGATCAGGCTCGCCATGACCTCGGCCGCCGTCCGCAACCGCGGGCGCGCGATCGCGCGCTCGGCTTCGGCGAACACGCGCTCGGCGGCCGCGTCGTAAAGCGCGAGCGCCTCGGCGGCCGAGGCCGCCCCGGCCTCGACCAGCCGTCGCGCGCTGTGGAGCAGCGGGTCGTCGGCCTCGGCGGCTTCGATCTCGTCGCGCGACAGATAGGCGTGCGGCGCGTCGGGCCCGGCGTGACCGTACAGCCGGACGCAGGTCAGGCGCAGGAACGCGGGCTTTCGCCGCCGCCGCGCCCAACCGGCCAGCTCGGCCGCAACGGCGTACGTGTCGACGAGATCCAAGCCCTCGCACTGGGCGTAGCGCAAGCCCGGCCGGCTTGCGACGCTGGCCTCGACCCATCCCGGCGGCGTCTTCACCGAAATCCCGATGCCGTTGTCCTCGCAGACGAACAAAAGCGGCAGCGCGACGTTTTGATACGCGGTCCAGCCCGCGGTGTTGAGCGCGCCTTGCGCCGTCGAATGGTTGAGCGAGGCGTCGCCGAAGCTGCAGACGGCCAGGGCGTCGGTCGGATAGGCGGCGTGTTCGGGCCTGATCTTCCGCGCCAGTCCGATCGCATAGGCCGCGCCGACCGCTTTGGGCAGATGCGAGGCGATGGTCGAGGTCTGCGGCGGGATGGCCAGCGGCTTCGAGCCCAAAACCTTGTGCCGACCGCCCGAAATCGGGTCTTCGGCCGAGGCGGTGAAGCTGAGCAACAGGTCCCAGAGCGGGTTCTGCCCGGGGACCTGGGCCGCCCGCGCGATCTGAAAGGCCGCGTCGCGATAGTGGAGAAAGGCCGGATCGTCGGGGCGCAGCGCCGCCGCGACCGCCGCCATGCCCTCATGGCCCGAAGAGCCGATCGTGTAGAACGCCTCGCCGCGCGCCTGCAGCGCCCGCGCGGCCCGGTCCAGATGCCGGCTGAGGAGCTGGGCTTCGAACAGCGCGCGCAAGCGGTCCGCGGACAGGCCCGCCGCGCCGGGCGCGCGCGTCGACCGCGGGGGCGGGAAATCCGCGGCCGCGACCCGGCGGCGGAAGTTATCGTGGACGATCTGCGGGCGGTCCATGCGGCGAGCCTCTGATCCAAGCGCGCCCGTGATGCGGTCGCGCCCGTGATCCAAGCGCGCCGCGGCGGACGGGCGCGTCTCCGCGCCGAGGCCCGAGGCTAAAGCCTTCGGCGCGGGCGCGATAGCGCCGATCCGCGCCCGCTGCTCCCGGGGGAGGCCGCTCCGAGGGCGCGATCGCGCGCCGTCGCCGTTGACGATGCCAGGCGTTCCGAATGCGGCATTGTGCGTCGCCACACAACGCGTAAACCCATGGCTGTCACGCGAAGCTTACAGGAGCTGATTATGTCCAGCATCGCTCTCAAATCCGCCGCCGCGGCGTCGACGACCGAAGCCCGGCCGGGCGCGCGCGATCGCCGGCCTTTGGGCTCGGTCCAGTGGTCGGACTTTTGGATCCGCTTCGATGCGGCCAGGCGCCTCGCCGCGGCCGCCGAGAACGGCTCGGCGCCGTCGCCGGACGCGCTTAGGATCGCCTGCGGACCCAACGCTGCGGAGGGCGCGATCCGATCGGATGAGGCGGCTTGATCTCTTTTCGCTCGAATGTTTCGTCGCGGTCGCGCGGGCCGGCAGCATCGCCGCCGCCGCGCGGTCGCTCGATCTGGCGCCCTCGGCGCTGTCCAAGCGGCTCTCCGACCTCGAGAGCCGGTTCGGCCACGCCCTGGTCGATCGCGGACCCAACGCGCTTCGCCTGACCGCCGCCGGCGAGACCGTGCGCGGCCGCGCGGAGCGGATGATCGAACTGGCGCGCGGCATCGACCAGGACCTCGCGGCGCATGACGCCGGGGCCGTCGGCGAAGTGCGCCTCGCCGCCGTCGCCGCCGCGGTGGCGGGGCGTCTGGCCGCGGACATCGCCGCCTTTGAACGCGCCCATCCGCGCATTCGGCTCTCGCTCAGCGAAAGCGACAATCTCCACGTCGCGCGGCTGGTCGCCGAGGGCGGCGCGGATCTGGGGGTGGCGGCCGATTTCAACCTGCCCGCGGGCCTCGAGAAAGCGCATTTCGTCGACGACCCGATCTGGGTGATCGCGCCGCTCGGCCATCCCTTGATGGCGGGGCGCCCCGCCGAGGCCGCCGTCGCCTTCGAAGAGGCGGTGGAGCATGATCTGATCAGTCTGGCCCGCGGGGCCTCGATCGAAAGCATGGTGACGACCGCGGCCATGCAGCTCGACCGGTCGTTGCGCCGGCATTTCACCGTCGAGCGCTACGATTCGCTCAGGTCGATGGTCGAGGCGGGCCTTGGCGTCGGGTTCATTCGCGAGAGCGGGGTGAAGCGGTATCAGGCCTCGCTGCGCATCGAGGCGCGGCCGCTCGCCGACCCTTGGGCGCGGCGGCGCCTCTGCGTCGTCTGGCGCAAGATCAGCGCCTTGTCGCGGGCCGCCGGGCTGCTGCGAGATCATCTGGCGCGCCCCGACGCGGCGTCTTGCGCCGACGCCGCGCGGGCGGCACGATCATAATCCGGAACGCGACATTCTATAATCTAGCTGAGGCGCGATGGCGGACGGGTCTTCGATCGAACGGATCGACCTCTGGCGGCTCCGCGCGCCGCTCAAGCGCCCCTATAAGCTCGCCTTCGGGGCGCAAACCGCGTTCGACTGTCTGATCGTCGGCGCGCGTCGGCGCGACGGGGCCGACGGGTGCGGCGAGGCGGCGCTGCTGCCCGGCTACACCGACGAGACCATCGAGAGCGCCTGGAGCCTCGCGACGGGGCTCGCCGAACAGCTGATCGGGCGCGACGCCGCGGCGGTCGAGGCGCTGTTGTCCAGCCTCGGCCCCGAGCGCGCGTTCACGGCCACGGCCTTTCGGACCGCCTGCGAGCAGGCCGCTGGACATCCGGCGTTGGCCCGATCCGGGCGGGCGCGGCTGCTCGGGGCCGTGAGCCGGGCGTCGGACGACGCGGCCGCGCTGGCCGACGAGGTCGAGGCGCTGATCGCCGCGGGCTTTCGCACGCTGAAGGTGAAAGTCGGCTGGGACGTCGCCTCGGACCTGACCGCGGTCGCGCGGCTGCAGGACGCGCTCGGCGGTCGGGCGCGACTGCGGGTCGACGGCAATCAGGGGTTTGCGACGGCGGCCGGGGTCGCGTTCGTCTCGGGTCTCGATCCCGAGGGCGTCGAGCTGGTCGAGCAGCCGTGCGCCGCCGGCGACTGGGCCGCGGCGACGGCCGTCAAGCGCGCCGCGCGCGCGCCGATCATGCTCGACGAATCGATCTACGGCGAGGCCGACATTCGCCGCGCCGCCGATCTCGGCTGCGCCGATTACGTGAAGCTCAAATTGATGAAGATGGGCGGTCTCGACCGTCTGATCGCCGGCCTTCGGCTGGTGCGCGCGCTCGGCATGCGTCCGGTGCTGGGCAACGGGGTCGCGACCGATCTCGGCTGCTGGATGGAGGGCTGCGTCGCGCTGACCGAGGTCGACACCGACGGCGAGATGAACGGCTTCACGCGCCCTGTGCGCCGTCTGCTCGCGCCGCCGCTGGAAACGGACGGCGCCGACATGCTGCTCGACGGGCGGGCGCGGCGGCCCGACATGGCGGCGCTCGACGCCTTGGCGGTCGAGCGCCGGCGCTTTCCGGCTCAGCCGGCCGGACGGCTCTGAGCGGCGCGCCCGGTCGACCAGAGCGTCGCCGCGGCGCCGAGCGCGAACAGCGCCATGGTCGCGAAACCGGCCGTGAAGGCGCCGGTGGCCGAGATCGCCAGGGTCGACAGGGCCGGTCCCACGAAGCCGCCCACGAACACGAAGGTCATGGCGCCCGCGGTCGCCGCGGCCACCGCGTCGGGCGGCGCGGCTCGGGCCACCTCGGACAAGAACACGCCGTTCCAGCTGAACGCGCCCGCGCCCAGCAGCG
>CAZBIG010000246.1:0-5150 GCA_964491865.1 uncultured Neomegalonema sp.
GCGGCGGCGTCGGGTTTGATCCATCTCGGCGCCCTCGCACGGCCGAGCGACACCGCGGACGCCGGCGGGCCGGCCGCGGCGCGCGACGGGGCCTGGGCGCAGGCGGCGCTCAGCGACGATCAGCGCGCGCGGCGCGACGCGGCGCGCCGGCGCCGGATCGACGGCCTGCTGGCGCTCGCGGAACGCCGCATCGCCGCCGAGCAATTCACCCGTCCGGCGGACCATAGCGCCTATGACGCGCTGCTTCAGGCCTGGAGCCTGCAGCCCGGCGCGCAGGAGGTGGCGCAGCAGATCGACCGCTTGGCCGCGGTCTACGAGGCCCAGGCCCGCCAGGCGCTGCTCGACCGCCGGTTCGACGCCTTTCACCGCCTGACCGCCGTCGCCGAGCGCATTCGCGGTCGGCGCCCGATCTGACGGCCCCCGCGGGGCGGCGGGCCTTTCGGCGCGGCGTTGCGCGGGCGGCCGCGATTGACGGGCCGCCCCGGCTGGGCCTAGCTCGGGCGATGGCGTCTCCGCCCCAACCAACCCCTGTTCCCGGTCAGCTCGCGCTGCCGCTCGACTTGCGCCGCGGCGCGGCGCGCGATCGCGGCGGCGGCGCCGCTAACGCCGCGGCGCGCGCCGCGCTCGACGCGTTGGCGGCGGGCTCGGGGGCGCGGCTGGCGGTGATCGGTCCGCCCAAAGCCGGCAAAACGGCGTTGCTGCAGGCGCGTCCGGAGATCCAGCGCGCGGCGCCGTCCGCGCTCGCGGCGGGGGCCGACATTCTCGAAACGCTCGACCCCGCCGCGCCGGCCTTCGCGGTCGACGCGGCCGACGCGCCGTTCGCCGCGGCCTGGGGCGGGCCGACCCAGAGCGCCTACGAGCGGGGGCTGCTGCATTTGTTGAACCGCGCCGCCGTGTTGGGGCGCGGCGTGGCGCTGACGGCGCGCAGCGCGCCGGCGCGGTGGCCGGTGGGGCTGCGCGACTTGGCCAGCCGGCTGGCGACCCTCTCGGTGATCGAGATCGACCGCCCCGACGAGGCGCTGATGGCCCGGCTCATGGGGGCGGACTTCGAGCGCCGCGGCTTGCGGGTGGCGCCGGCGACGCTGCGCTTTCTGGCGCTGCGTCTGCCGCGCGACTATCAGACCGCGCTCGCGGTCGCCGAGACCCTCGACCAAGCGGCGCTGCGCGCCAAGCGCCCGATCGGCCCGTCCTTGGCCGCCGAGACCTTGGGGCGCGCCGGCTTCGCCTTTTAGGCGATCGGTCGCCGGCCGGCGCCGCTGCGGCGCGAAGCCGAGGCGCTCGGGCCGCGCCTCCCGGCCGACATCGCCTGAGACCGCGCCGGCGCGCGCGGTCGAAATCGACTCGCCGCGTAACCTCGCGTACACCAACACGGCATATCGATCGGTCATGGCGAAGCATACCGAGACGAACGCCGCGCGCCCAGAGGCCCTCGCGGTCGCCGCCCTCCCCAGCCGAGGCGCGACCAGCGCCGCGCCCTCGGGGACGACGTAGCGCGAGACCACGGCCGGGGGCGCGTCGCGAAGCCGCCCGGATGCGCCCGGGCGTCGGGCGGCCGGATCTGTCAAGCACGGGCGCGTGCGGCGCGCGCCACGGTTCGAGAACGGCGCGGGGAGCATCATGCGGGCGGATTTTTTGAACACGCGGGTCGACCGGTCCGCAGCGGCCAAGGCCAAGGGACCGAAGATCGCGGCGGATAGTCCGAAACGGTTCTTCAATCGGGAACTGTCGTGGCTCGCCTTCAACTGGCGCGTTCTCGAAGAGGCGGAGAACCCGCGGCAGCCGCTGCTCGAGCGGGTGCGGTTCTTGTCGATCTCGGCCTCGAACCTCGACGAGTTCTATATGGTGCGCGTGGCCGGCTTGCGGGGCCTGGTGCGCCAGGGCGTGAAGACGCGCAGCATCGACGGGCGCACGCCGGCCGAGCAGCTGCGCGAGATCGAGGCCGACGCCCGCGCGCTGATGAGCAAGCAGCAAGAGCTGTGGCGGGATCTGAAGAAGCAGCTCGCCAAGCAAGGCGTCGAGATCGTCTCGGGCGACAAGCTGACCGAGGCCGACCGGGCTTTTCTCGACCAGCATTTCCTCAACCAGGTGTTTCCGGTCCTGACCCCGTTGGCGATCGACCCGGCGCATCCGTTCCCGTTTATTCCGAACAAGGGCTTCGCGCTCGCGCTGCAGCTGAAATCGACGTCGGGCGGCGACGGGCTGGACGCGCTGATCCCGATCCCGAGCCAGGTGGACCGCTACATCGCGCTGCCGACCGACGCGGTGGGGCCGGGCGAGGCCGGTTTGAACGGCGCCGCCCGCACCCCGGTCGAACGGCCGCCGCTGCGCTTTTGCGCGCTCGAGACTTTGGTCGGGCAGTATCTCGACCGGCTGTTCCCGGGCTATGAGGTGCACGCCAAGGCGCTGTTCCGGATCTTGCGCGACAGCGATATCGAGATCGAGGAAGAGGCCGAAGACTTGGTCGCGATGTTCGAGTCGGCGCTGAAGCGCCGCCGCCGCGGCGAGGTGATCCGGCTGAAGCTGCAGGCCGGCGCGCCCAAAAAGCTGGCGCGGCGGCTGATCCGCCAACTCGAGGTCGAAGAGGAGGAGGTCATCGAGATCGACGGGCTGATCGGGGTGTCCGACGTCAGCCAGATCATCGACGACCGCGCCCGCCCCGATTTGTGCTGGCAGCCCTACACCCCCCGCATGCCGGAACGGGTGCGCGACTTCTCGGGCGACGTGTTCGCGGCCATTCGCGAAAAGGACATGCTGCTGCACCACCCCTATGAAAGCTTCGAGACCGTGGTGCGGTTTCTGCAGCAGGCGGCGCAGGACCCCGAGGTCGTGGCGATCCGCCAGACGCTCTACCGCACCTCGAAAGAGAGCCCGATCGTCGCGGCGCTCTGCGAAGCGGCCGAGGCCGGCAAGTCGGTGACGGCGCTGGTCGAGCTGAAAGCCCGGTTCGACGAGGCGGCCAACATTCGGCTCGCCAAGATCCTCGAGCGCGCCGGCGTGCAGGTGATCTACGGCTTCGTCGATCTGAAGACGCACGCCAAGATTTCGAGCGTGGTCCGCAAAGAGCGGGGCGAGCTCGTCACCTACAGCCACTTCGGCACCGGCAACTACCATCCGATCACGGCGAAGATCTACACGGATCTTAGCCTGTTCACCTGCGATCCGTCGCTGGGCCGCGACGGCACCCGACTGTTCAACTATATCGGCAGCTACTCCGAGCCCGCCTCGATGGAGGCGCTGGCCTACGCGCCGGTGACGCTCAAGAAGACGCTGCTCGACAATCTCGAGATCGAGATCGAGAACGCCCGCGCCGGCAAGCCGGCCGAGGTCTGGGCGAAGATGAACTCGCTGATCGAGCCCGAGGTGATCGACGCGCTTTACCGGGCCAGCCAGGCCGGCGTTGAAATCGACCTGGTGATCCGCGGCATCTGCGGCCTGCGCCCCGGCGTGCCGGGCCTGTCCGAGACCATCCGGGTGAAGTCGATCGTCGGGCGCTTCCTCGAGCACAGCCGGATCGCCTGCTTCGCGAACGGCGACGCGCTGCCCAACGCGAACGCCAAGGTCTACATCTCCTCGGCCGACTGGATGGACCGCAACCTCAATCGGCGGGTCGAGACGCTGTGCCCGATCGCCAACCCAACGGTGCGCGAGCAGATCCTCGAGCAGGTGATGGCGGCCAATCTGATGGACGAGGCGCAGTCTTGGGTGCTGCAGGCGGACGGCTCGTTCGTCCGCGCGACCCCGCCCGACCCGGAGACCGCGTTCAACGTGCACGCCTTCTTTATGGAGAAGCCGAGCCTTTCGGGCCGCGGCGAGCGCGGGGCGGAAGACGCGCCGCGGTTGGTCCCGACCTATCTCGAACAAGCCGCCGCCGCCGAGTGATCGGGGTCGCGGCGGGGCCGGACGGCGGGGCCGCGCTCTGCTAGGGTGCGCGCCATGATCCAAGCCGAGACCCAAGCCGGAACCAAAGCCGGAACCGAAGCCGAGACCCAAGCCGGAACCGAAGCCGAGACCGAAGCCGAGAGCCCGGCCGAAAGCCGGCCCGAGGCGTCGGCCGAGCCCCGCCGCCTGCCGCCGGGGCAAGGGGCGATCCGAAATCCCGAACGCTGGCCGGTGGTCGGCGAGCAAAACCCGCGGGCGGGCGACCCGCGGCCCTGGACGCTGTCGATCGCGGGGCTGGCGGCGCGGCCGCTGTCGATCGCCCTGGCCGAGCTGGTCGCCGGGCCCTCCGAGCGGCGTCGGGTCGATTTTCATTGCGTCACGCGCTGGTCGAAGCTCGACATGGCGTTCCGGGGCGCGCCGCTCTGTCGGCTGATCGACGCGGCCGAGCCGGCCGCCTCGGCGACGCATCTCCGCCTGATCGCCCGCTCGGACCGCGACCACGACACCGGCCTGTCTCTCGCCGACGCGCGCGCGTTCGATCCGCTGGTGGCCTGGGCGGTCGATCTGGGCGACGGCGCGGGGGAGCGGCCGCTGCCGAGCGCGCATGGCGGGCCGGTGCGTTTGGTGACGCCGGGCAAGTACGGCTATAAGTCGCTGAAATGGCTTGAGCGGATCGAGCTCAGCGACGCGCCGACGCTCGGCTTTTGGGAACGCGGGCCGGGCTATCACGACAACGCCGATCCGTGGGCCGAGGAACGCTACGTCACCGGCAACGTGCCGCCCGATCTGCGCGACCGGATCGTGGCCGCGCGCCGGATCCCGCCGCGGCCGATGGTGTCGGTGGATTTCTCGGGCGCGGCGCTGGCCGGGCTCGAGGCCGAGGGCGCGGCGCTCAGAAATTGCCGGTTCGACGACGCGGCGTTGACGCGCGCGCGGTTCGGCGGGGCGAACCTGTCGAACGCCTCGTTCCGCCGCGCGGATCTGAGGGGCGCGGATTTCACGGGCGCCGATCTCGAGGGCGCGGATTTCGCCGGAGCCGATCTTCGGGGCGCGCGGTTCGCGGGCGCGCGGGTTTTCGGCGCCGGTTTCGCCGCGACGGGGGCGGCGCCGCTCTGCGCGCGGCTGTCGCCGGGCGCGTTGACGGAGGACCAGATCGCCGCGCTGGTCGAGGCGCAAGCCGATCTCGTGCGCGCGGCGTTGGCGCACGCGGCCGCGGCGGAGACGGGGCGAGACGCGCCCGACGGCGGCGCGGGCGGATAGGCCGGCGCGCC
>CAZBIG010000247.1:0-5110 GCA_964491865.1 uncultured Neomegalonema sp.
CTCGGCCCAGTTTGCGGGGCGACACGGCGCGGCGCGACAGCTCGGCCACCGCGCGGCGACGGCGCAGCGGCGGCGCGATCGACAGCGCGCGGGCGGAGGCGCGGCGGGTTCGGACGCCGGAGAGGGTCGTGGTGCTGCTCATGGCGCTCGTTCTGACCTCGAAGATTTAAAAAGCCGTTCGTCGCGACCGAGCGCCGCCGTGTGCGCGCCGGGGCCGGGCCCGTCATTGCGCCCCGGTCCCAGGCGGCCTACACCGCCCGGAACAGGCCGCGCCGCCCGCCACGCGAGGAGCTTCCATGACCGCGCATCTGCACCACGGCGACCTGCCCGAGGGTCTCGAGCTCGGCCCCGTCGTGGCGATCGACAGCGAGACGATGGGCCTCGACCCGCACCGCGATCGGCTGTGCCTGGTCCAGCTGTCGAGCGGCGACGGCCACGCGCATCTGGTGAAGTTCGCGCCGGACGCGGACTACGCCGCGCCGCGACTGCGCGCGTTGCTGACCAACGCGGACCAGCTGAAACTGTTCCATTTCGCCCGCTTCGACGTGGCGATGTTCGAGCGCTGGCTCGGGGTGCGGACCGCGCCGGTTTATTGCACGAAAATCGCTTCGAAGCTGGCGCGGACCTACACCGACCGCCACGGGCTGCGCGACGTCACGCGCGAGTTGCTCGGGATCGAGATCTCGAAGCAGCAGCAGTCGTCGGACTGGGGGGCCGAGACCCTGACCGAGGCGCAGCTCGACTACGCCGCCAGCGACGTGCTGCATCTGCACGCGCTGAAACAGGCGCTGGACGCGATGCTGGCGCGCGAAGGGCGCACGGCGCTGGCGCAAGCCTGTTTTGATTTCGCGCCGACCCGCGCCGCGCTGGATCTCGCGGGCTGGGCCGAGACGGACATTTTCGCCCATTAACCCCTCAGGCTCGACCGGCGGGCCCCGCGCGCGCCTGACAGCGAACGCTCTGGAGCGCCCCATGGACGGCAAGCCGACCGACGAGTTCGACAGCCCCGCGACCAGGCGGGCCGAGGCGCTCCGCATCGCGCGCGAGGTCATCGACACCGAGGCGCGGGCCTTGTCCGACCTGCGCGACGGCCTCGACGACGCTTTCGCCGAAGCGGTGGAGCGGATCCTGGCGATCAGCGGCCGGGTCGTCGTGTCGGGGATGGGCAAGTCCGGCCATGTGGGGCGCAAGATCGCGGCGACGCTCGCCTCGACCGGCACCCCCGCCCAGTTCGTGCACCCCGCCGAAGCGAGCCACGGCGATCTGGGCATGGTGACGGCGAACGATCTGGCGCTGGTGCTGTCGAATTCGGGCGAAACCCCAGAGCTGCGCAGCGTGATCGAGCACACCCGGCGTTACGAGATCCCGCTGGTGGGCGTCGCGAGCAAGCCGCAGAGCACGCTGCTGCGCGCCGCGGACGTGAAGATCGTGCTGCCTCAGGCGGCCGAGGCCTGCCCGATGGGCCTGGCGCCCACCACCTCGACCACGCTGACGCTGGCGCTGGGCGACGCGCTGGCGGTGGCGCTGATGGCGCGGCGAAAGTTCACGCCCGAGCATTTCCGCGCGTTTCATCCCGGCGGCAAACTTGGCGCGAAGCTGTTGACCGTCGGGGCGCTGATGCACGGGCCGGAGGCGCTGCCGCTGGCGCCCGCGGATCAGCCGATGCCCGAGACCATCCTCGAGATGACGCGGCGGGCGTTCGGCGTGGCCGGCGTGGTCGATCGGGAGGGCCGGCTGATCGGGGTGATCTCCGACGGCGACCTGCGCCGCCGGCTGGACCAGCTGATGTCGCTGACGGCCGGCGAGGTCGCGACCCGGGCGCCGAAGACCATCGGCCCGCGGGCGTTGGCGGGCGAAGCGGTGGCGCTGCTCAACCGCCATAAGATCACGAGCCTGTTCGTCGCCGACCCCGAGGCCGCCGACGGCCCGCGCCCGATCGGCCTGATCCATATTCACGACTGCCTGCGCGCCGGGGTGGTCTGAGCGTCGAGGCCCCGAGGCGCGGCGCAAGAGCGCGACAGGGCTCGCGCGGCGCCGTATAAGGCGGTTCGGGGATCGACGGACCAGAAGGGGCTCGCAATGCGCGACGACGGCGCGACCCGCGGCGGCGGCGGGAGTTATTCCGCAATGGTGCGGTTCATGCGGATCGGGCTGCCGGTGGCGGCGCTCGGCCTGACGGCGGCGCTGTTCTTGATCTATCAGCCGCCCGGCCGGGGCGGCGACCTGTCCTTCGTCGACGTGGGCGCGCTGGCCAGCGGGCTCGAGCTGAAGAACCCGCGCTTCAGCGGCGCGACCTCGGCGGGCGAGCCGTTTTTCCTGCGCGCCGACCGCGCGGTGCCGGACGGGCCCGACCCGAAGGTGATCGCGCTCGACGGGGTCGAGGGCCGCATCGACCGGGCCGACGGGGCCCGGTTCGAACTCACGGCCGACAGCGGCGAACTGGCGGTGCGCGACAATAAGGTGCTGCTCACCGGTTCGGTGACGATCGCCACGTCGGACGGGTACGAGATGCGCACCGAGACGCTGCGCGGCGACGCCGACAGTCGCGAGATGACCTCGGACGGCGTGGTCGAGGGCTCGGGGCCGGCGGGGTCGATCACCGCGGGACGCATGCGCGTCAGCGAAGCGGAGGGCGGCATCGCGTGGTTCGAAGACGGCGTCACCGTCACGATCACGCGCCTGGTCGAGTCGCGCGCGACCGGCGATTGACCCGGGGTCCGCCCCCCGGGCGAGCGGCGGAGCGGGTCGCGTCGCGGCGTTCTCGGCGGGTTTGGGGCCGCCGCGACCCCGAGAACGGGTCGGACGCGCATCTCTCGGCGCGGGCGCGCCGGCGCGGCGGCGATTACGGCTTTCGAGCCGACGCCGATTTGGCTAAATCGAGCGGCGTTTTCGGCGCGCGCGAGAGCCTGCCGCGCGCCGTCCCCGCCGCGGCAGTCGCCCCAAGCCCGTCGGGCGGCGATTGCGCGGGACCAGTGAAAGGACACGGCCGGATGCAGCGCGCGACCTTTGAGCGGAAATCGGTTTCACGGCGGCGGATCGCGTCGACCGGCCTGGCGGCGGCGGCGGCGCTGGGCCTGGCCGCGACGGCCGCGGCCCAGTCGACGACGACGCCCTTCGGCGGCTTTCGTCACGACGCCTCGCAACCCATCCAGGTGTCGTCGGACACGCTGCAGGTGCGCAACGAAGACCAGGTCGCGATTTTCGACGGCAATGTCGACGTGGCGCAGGGCGCGGTGCGGATGTCGGCGCAGCGGCTTGAAGTGACCTATCGGGGCCAGCGCGGCCAAAACGACGACGCCGCGGACGCGGTCGCGCCGGGGCAAGGCGCGATCGATCGGTTGAAGGCGATCGGCGACGTGCTGATCTCGAACGGCGAGGAGACCGCGAAGGCCGACGTCGCCGATTACGATGTGGCCAAAGGCGAGATCGTCATGTCGGGCGACGTGATCCTGGTGCAGGATCGAAACGTCATCAAAGGCAAGCGTCTGCGCATCGACCTCGCCAGCGGCACCGCAAAGATGGACAGCGGCCGCGTTCAGGTTAGCCTGGAGCCGACGCAGAACAACTGAGCCGCGGTTTCGCCCGGCTTCCTCTGTTTCAGCGACGTCCGCCGCTTTCGCGCGGCGGCCGCGGCCGGGTTTCGCGTCGCCCGACCCCGGCCGCGGCCGATCTCAAAGCAATTTTTACAGCTCGCGCCCACAGTGCCTTTGGAGAACGTCGATGAGCAGAGACCGCTTCCTCTCCGGGCGCCGGGACGCGCCGCCCCCCGCGGCCGGCGCTTCCGGGACGGCCCCGGGCGGTCGCGGCCGCGCGTATCCCGGCCGACCGGAGGTCGCGGCCCGCACGCCGGGACTGGTGGTCTCGAACATCGGCAAGAGCTTCAAGCGCCGCCCGGTGGTGCGGAGCGTCAGTCTGGAGGTGAACCGAGGAGAGATCGTCGGGCTGCTGGGTCCGAACGGCGCCGGCAAGACGACCTGCTTTTACATGATCACCGGGCTGATCCCGGTGGATCAGGGGCAGATCGCGTTGCAGGGGCGCGACCTGACGGCGCTGCCGATGTACCGCCGGGCCCGCTTGGGTCTTGGCTACCTGCCGCAAGAAGCCTCTATTTTCAGGGGCTTGACCGTGGAAGGGAACATCAAGGCGGCGCTGGAGCTGGTCGAGCCCAGCCGAACCCGGCGCGAGCGGATGCTCGAGGGCCTGATGGCGGAGTTTTCGGTGACGCATCTGCGCCGAACCCCCGCTGTCGCGCTGTCCGGGGGCGAGCGCCGACGGGTCGAAATCGCACGGGCCCTGGCGGCGCGGCCGTCGTTCGTGCTGCTGGACGAGCCCTTCGCGGGGGTCGATCCGATCGCGGTCGGGGATATCCGAGAGCTGGTCTGGCAGCTCAAGGATCGGGGGATCGGCGTCCTGATCACCGACCACAATGTGCGCGAGACGCTCGAGATCATCGATCGGGCGTACATCCTGCACGACGGTCGGGTGCTGATGGAGGGGGCGCCGAGAGAGGTTATCGGCGACGCCAATGTGCGCCGAGTGTATTTGGGCGAGGGCTTCCGGATCTGACCGCAAGCGCTCGCCTTCGGGCGAGGCACGCTTCGGCGGGCCGCGCGGCGCGCGCGGTCTGAGGATTGGAAGAACATGGCCATCGGGCAACGGCTAGATCTGCGGCAGAGCCAGCAGCTGGTGATGACGCCCCAGCTGCAGCAGGCGATCAAAATGCTGCAGATGTCGAACCTCGAGCTGCTCGACTTCGTCGCGGCCGAGGTCGAAGCCAATCCCCTATTGGAGCGCGACAGCGGCGCCGATGAAGGCGAGCGCGCGGCCGAGCGCCCGGAGAGCGGCGAGTTCGAATCCGTCGACAACGCGCTGCGCCAGGATCAGCTCAGCCGATCGGCCGAGGTGCTGGACACCGGCGACGACAACGTCTTTCCGGATCAGTCGCCGGCGGACCGCCAGACCGAGCCGCAGGCGGCGCCGAGCCTCGACGGGCCCTGCGGCGGCGAGGCCGCGCTCGAGGCCAGCGCCTGGTCCTCGGTCGGCAAGGGCGGCTCGATGCGGTTCGAGGACGGCGACGATCCCGTCGAGAACCGCCTCGGCGCTTTTCTCC